>NZ_NXIB02000053.1 GCF_002412335.2 Tychonema bourrellyi FEM_GT703 | reverse complement strand
TCCCCTTGCTAAGGGGAGGGAGTAAGAAATTCACAAATGATTTAGGATTGCTATATATCATTCCGGCGCTTCCTCTTCTCCTCTAAAAATCTCTCAATTGAGCCGTTTGAACAGCAACATCTTTCGTCAGAGAACCCCGCCGCACTTTCAGTTTCAAACTTTGACCGATTTGGCTATTTTCCACCAGATTTTGCAACTTTTCGGCGGCGGTGACAGTCTTGCCGTCAATTTGAACTATCACATCTCCCTTGCGAATCCCCGCTTTCTCGGCAGGCGTATTTGGCACAACTCGCATCACTAACACCCCTCTCACTTCCGGTATCATCAAAGGAGCATTTGGATCGGCGTTATTCTCTCTGGCAATTTCAGGAGTCAAATCAATCATTTGAATTCCCAAAAATGGGTGACTGACTTGTTCTCCCTTGGCTAACTGTGTATAAATGGCTTTAGCTTTGTTGATCGGAATCGCAAAGCCAATACCCATTGCGTCGGCTCGAATCGCCGTGTTAATCCCGATTACTTCTCCTGAACCGTTTAACAGCGGGCCGCCGGAATTGCCGGGATTGATGGCGGCATCTGTTTGAATGAAATCGAGGCGTTTGTCGGGAATGCCCACGGCTGCGCTCGATCGCTTCAAAGTGCTAATAATTCCCAAGGTGACGGTGTTGTTGTATCCTAGCGGGTTTCCCACGGCGATCGCCCAATCTCCTACTTTCACCGCATCGGAATCTCCCAAAACTGCTACGGGCAAGTTAACACCCTTAGTATTAATTTTGACAACAGCCAAATCTGTCACCTCATCCGTACCTAACACTTCTCCCGGAAAAACGCTCCCGTCATTTAAGGTGACAGTCACTCGATCGGCTTGATCCACTACGTGAGCGTTGGTTAACACAGTCCCGCTTTTGTCGATCACAAAGCCGGAACCTTGACCCCGCAAGCGTTCTTGTCTGGGTACTTGGGTACGGAATTCGTCTCCGAAAAATCTGCGAAATAACGGGTCTTCCATGACTGGATCGAGGTTGCGACTGACAGTGCGCTCAGTATCAATTCGGACGACTGCTGGCCCGACGCGATCGACTGCTGCGGTGACAAAACTATTGTTGCTAGCAGTCGCCGGAAGTTCCGAGTCCTGGAGTTCCAACTTTTGGGGATTTTGGACAGTCGCTGATGCTGATGCTGGGCTGATTGTCCAGGCGTTTAGGGCGATCGTAATTGCTAAAAATATGCTTAACAGCGAAGCCACCATTTGGGGTGCGGGGCGAAAAAACTTGAATATTTCCATAGCGTGAATTTTATTCTAGCTGAGTTAGTTAGGTGCAGGAGTTCTGGCGCGGACTAAATCTGCTACTAGGAACTCCCAAATATATTTTGCCAAATTGTCAGCGCCTTCGGAGCAACCTTTGCTTCGAGGCGTGGGTTAGAATAAATTAAGTCAGGTGCCGTACACAAACTCAAGATATTCTGAATTCTAACTATTAAATTTTACCCCGATGATCCTATCTGATACTTCTGCTGACAAATCTTTGCCCTCAAATTCCCACCACCATCACGATCGTGACTCTGTTCATCCTCACCATCACGATGAAGAATCCATGCGGCGGCTTGTCAATCGCTTGTCTCGGATTGAGGGACACGTTCGGGGTATTAAAACAATGGTGCAGGAAAATCGTCCCTGTCCCGAAGTTCTGGTACAAGTTGCTGCGGTTCGAGGCGCACTCGATCGCGTCGCGAGAATCATTCTTGATGAACATTTAACTCAATGTATTGCTAGAGCCGCTAAGGAAGGCAATATTGATACGGAAATCGAAGAGTTGAAAGCAGCTTTAGATCGGTTTTTGCCTTAGATAGTGAAAAATTTTATAATCAAAATTACGAAAATTCCCAGGTAATATCAATTCCGGTGGCATCGGAATTATTAGAAATTAGGACACGGCATTGCCCATTAGTGTCAACTTAAGCCTGAAACCCTTGGTATATCTCGCTTTTACCTAAGTCTAGATCCCCCTAAATCCCCCTTAAGAAGGGGGACTTTGAAAAGACTCCTGTCCCCCCCTTCTTAAGGGGGGCTAGGGGGGATCTAGATTTAATAGTCAAACAACAGTCTATGACTGGGTTTGACCTTAAGTTGACACCTATGGGCATTGCCGTGTCCGACCTGGCTATTTAGTAGTTATCTAAACTTTCGTCAGTTTCCCTTTCAGTTGGTATCGGACGGTGGCGTAAACGGCTTTATAAGAAGCCTCAATATTGTATTCTTGCTGCAACCATTCTTGAATTTCTCCGTAACTTCTGAAGCCTTTTTGGGGGTCGCTCAGACGTACTGCCAAACTAGCGCGGGCCAGAGGAGGAATTGCAGGCTTGCGGCCTCCGCTATGTTTGGTTTCTAGAAGTCCTTCTAGTCCATCAGAACGATACTTTCTCAGCCATCGCTGTACGGTGATTCGGTTCACCCCGATCGTCAGTGCTAATTCTTTAACTGTTTTAATTTGACAATTTTTGAAGAGGTAAAGTGCTTGGATTTTTTGAAAGCCACTTACCGTTTTTTGTTCGGTTAATAAGCTTTTCAATTCTTCAATTGTCTCTGTGATGCTAAGTCTACATACTCCAGCCATACCAATTACCTCATGGGGATCTATGATTTGCAATAGCTTTGCTTGACAAGGGAACAAAATTTGCTCCTGGGTTATTGTTAACCTTTGGCTTGCAGCTTAGCAATGTAAAACCGATTTACTTCAACTATTTGATGGATGAAAATACCATCAATCAGACGATATTTGATTTTTAAACACGATATGAACCATTTTTTCTGATTTCTTAAATCCCCTCATAATTAAGTTTTTTGTACTATATACAATCCCTTTTTTTGTTATTCTTTAGTGATTTTTGATAATTTATTTGCGGCAGTTTGTCATAAGCAGCCAGCAAATAAATAAGATTTATCAGTACAGATGCTGCCGATCGCACTTCTTGATTAATCTGCAATTGCGATCGCACTTTTGTAGAGACTTGACTATACTCTGACAAGTGCAATCTGTTCTTTTTTTTCGAGAAATGCTTAGAGATTAGCAGTCTCATCATTTGACCAAGATCCCACCGAGTCAATTTGCCACCGACAAACTACGATCGGCAAATATCTGTGAAACTACTTGAGCGATCGTTAAGTTCAGTAGAACACGTAGGAGGTCGAATTGTCAATTTTTAACAGTACAACCCTAGTATCGGCTATTTTTAGCAGCGTACTGTGATCACAAAACCTGTTCTTATGTGATCTTACCAAAACTATTGAGTGATTATTATCACACCCAGTCAACTCAACCACCTACAAAAAAGTTATACTGATTTTTGACAAAATTTATTCACAAAACAATATTTGCGCGATCGAGACTCCTGCAAAATAATCAGAGTTCTTATTGTTTCTTCGATGCTGTGTAAGTCCTGTCACCGTGAAAACAAGCTATTTTAGATTTAACATTTGAGATTTTGGACGGTTAACAATGAAACTTAGAATCATCCTGGTTGCAACAGTGCTGAGCGCTCTAGCCCCTGTCGCCCCTGCATCCGCCGAGAACGTACAACACACGCAACAACTACTAGCTACCCGACAGTGCCCCAACTGTGACCTCAACGGTGCTGGCTTAGTTTTAGCCAACTTAACAGGTGCTGACCTCAAAGGTGCTGACCTCAGAGGAGCCAACCTCAGCAGAGCCAACCTTGCTGGGGCTGACCTCAGCGGAGCCAACCTCAGCGGCACCAGTCTGTTTGGTGTCAACCTGACTGGCGCCAACCTCAGCGGAGCCAACCTCAGCGGAGCCGACTTGAGAAGTGCCTACCTGAGCAACGCGAATTTGCTCAACACTAATTTAACCAACGCCCAACTACTGGGAATTCGAGGAATGCCAACCAACATTGGCACTGCTGAAGACTTCTACAAACTGGGAGTAATCGAGGCCCAAGCTGGAAACTATAGAAACGCTATCGATTATTACAATCAAGCTCTGAATCTGAAACCCGACTTAGCGGCAGTCTATTTTGCGCGCAGTATGTCTCGCGCTGACTTGGGAGACTTCGCCGGTGCTACTCAAGACGCTGGAATTGCTAACAAACTCTTTACTGCTCAAGGTAGTGTTCAAGGTCAAGAATTGTCAAAGCAGTTAACAGAAGCGATCGTAGCGCGTCAAAAGCCAACAGAACCCCGCACAGGTGGCGGCGGGGACTTTATGAGTCTTTTGGGTTCTCTGAGTTCTTTCCTCTTGCAAGTGCTATTTTGATGGATTTAAAGTGACAACTTTCCAAACATCTTGATTTGGCTGTTTTTTGAGGCCGATCCAACCCCGAATAGAGTTAATCAGAAAAAGAGTCTGGGTATTGCGTAAATCCTCTAAGGTTATCAACTCTTCTCTGATTTTTCCTGATGCGATCAGTTGAGCACGCAAAGTCCCTGGTAATAAACCACATTTGAGAGGAGGTGTGATTAAGCCTGTGGGAGTGTCGATCGCCATATTTGCGATCGTTGATTCCGTCATCTCTCCTTTCTCATTCCATAGCAAGACATCCTGATATTCGGGTTGTGACTCCAAAGCCATTGTATAAGGTAATCGGTAAGTTGTCTTATGGTACAAAAACGGGATTTGAGCATCGATCGGTTTCGTGGCAATCCCCACAGATGCACCAATTTTTAAGATACCATGATCTAGTCTCTGAGCTTCCAATGTTAGCCTGCCATCGCGAGATACTGTTAATCGTACTTTTTGTGCGATCGTTCCGAAAGTCATACTTAATGTTTCTAAAGCTTGGCAGACTTCTGTCAATGATAGGGGAAAATTAAAATAATCAGCCGATCGCTCTAATCTTTCAAGATGTCGCTCTAATAAAAAGTAGCCTTTGTTGGGTTCCCATAAAATTGATTCCAGCAATTCAAATGTTGGCCGTTTTTGAACCATATTTTTTAATTTCTTCCTTCTTCTATAAGTAAATCCACCCAATTAAACGTAAGATACAGATGGCAATAAAGCTTGCTATATAACCACTCTTCCTTCTTCCTTCTTCCTTCTACTTAGAAGTTCTCGATAAATTGAGGTATGCTCTTGGGCCGTATATCCGATGCCCTATGCCCTATGCCCTATGCCCTATATCAAGCGTGCACCCCACTCTTACGGAGAAAGGTATATATCACTTGCGTTGAGAAATTTCTGCCATCGACCAAGCAAATCTCACTATCATCAAGCGGGCTAAAGCCTTCAAACGGTCTTCGCCACTAGCTACAAATGCTTGAGACGAAGTTTTCAGCTTAACATTTACAGGCAATTCTTCAGCGCTTACATTTGCTTGTTCCAACTCTGTATTTTCAGAAGATTTTCCCAGGTTGACTTGTGGGTGCTGATTCTGTTCTTGGGTCATTTTTGAGTCACTTCCTAGACTTATTGGATACATAACCCCTATTACAAATATGTACCATCTGTCTCCGGCATTTTACGATTAAATTTAAAATTTAAATTTAAAAAATCAAAATTAAAAAATTAAAATTATTTTCGATAGCAAGCATTACTTAACTGTGATGATTGCTTAATAGTAATATAGCAATCCTAAATCATTCGTGAGGATTTGTAGGGGTAGTGCCCCCGTGCCTACCCCAGCATAAGCGGGGCAACCACGGGGGGTTTGCCCCTACAAGAATTATGCAAATGATTTAGGATCGCTATATTATAGCCTTTCTCAGAAAGATGAGGTACTGTCGGGCATAGGGCATAGGGCATCGGGCATCGGGCATCGGGCATAGGGCATCGGGCATCGGGCATCGGGCATAGGGCATAGGGCATAGGGCATACCTCACTTTTTCGAGAACCGCTATATCTTCTAGACGAATAACTAAGGAATTTGCCAAATCTTAATCGTGCGATCGGGACTTCCACTCACCAAAATATTGCCCTGTTTGCTAATAGCAATAGAACTCACAAACTGACTGTGACCCGAAAGAGTGATTCTCTCTTGGACTGTCTTCAAATCCCAAACTATCAGATCCGCACCCCCACTGATTAGAGTGCTACTGTCCGGGCTAAATGCGATCGCCCTTACCCAACTTCCATTCCCCTCAAAAGTGCGAGTGCGTTTCCCATTTTGGACATTCCACAAACGGATAGTATTGTCGCTGCTACCACTACCCACAACTTGCCCATTTGGGCTAAAAGCCACAGCATTAACAGCCTGACCGTGACCTGCGAGAATTCTTCTGATATCTCCGTTTTGGACATTCCACAAACGTACAGTCTTGTCTTCGCTCCCACTAGCGAGAGTTTGACCGTCTGGGCTAAAGGCGATCGCATTTACTCCTCCCCCGTGACCGCTCAAAGTCAACAACCTGCCGCCCGTTTTGGCATTCCACAAACGTACAGTTTTATCATCACTCCCGCTAGCAATAGTCTGACCGTCTGGGCTAAAGGCGATCGCATTTACCCCGCCATTATGACCAGGAATTGTCAATATCCGGCGACCGTTCTTTAAATCCCACAAAATCACATTATTGTCGTCGCCACCGCTAGCCAAAATTTTGCCGTTGGGACTCACCGCCAGGGCTTTCACCGATTTTTTAGAATGCACTGGATTCAGAGTCCGCACCACCCCTCCCGTCCTCACATTCCAAATTCTAATCGTGCCAAAACTAGCACTGACCAAAGTTTGACCATCCGACGAAATGGCGATCGCATTTACACTCCCAACATTATCCAAACTGCTTTCCAAAAACTGACTGCTAGACCAACTAGAAGCCAGCCAAATCGGATTTGCCGGAAACACCTTGTAACGCACCGAACCATAAATTTGAGACCCACAAATAGCCAGCACGACAACAGCAGCGCCCGCCAGCAACTTGTTTTTCCACTCAAACTGATCTAGACCAGACTTCTTCAAATCAGAGTTCAGCGGTTTGAGCCGATTGATCGAACTCTGCTTCATCCCAGACAGACCAGGATTTCCCCGAATTTTAGTTTGACCAGTCGTCGGTAACTGAGTTGGAAACTCAGTCTCCGCCTCATCGAGATTAATTTCTTCCAAACACTGTAAAATTACCTGTGGACTTTGGGGTCGATTTCCCGGAAAAGGCGCCATCAGATAATCAATCACATTCGCCACAGGATCGGAAACTTGAGGAGCCCCTTTGCGCCACATCAACTTACCCGTGCGCGGGTTCTCAGGAAAAGCCGTCGGTGGCTTCCCCGTCAGCAAATAAACAAAAGTACGTCCCAGGGCAAAAAAATCTGACTGCGGAACAGCCTTGCCATTAGTTTGTTCTGGTGGTGTATAACCAGGAGAAACAATACCAGTCACATTTCCCCCCTGACCCACCTTAGCGAAATAAGTCGCCGACACTTCCCTCGCAGTCCCGAAGTCAATCAGCACCAATTGCCCGTTCGGTTTGCACATAATATTGTGCGGCTTGATATCCCGGTGAAAATAATTCAGTCGGTGAACTAAATCTAAAATTTCCGACAGTTGCTTCAACCAGTTAACCGCTAGTTCTTGAGTAATCGGGCGGCCCCGATGTTTCAGCCAGTCCTGCAAATTGGCACCGGCAATTTTCTCCATGATCAGACAGTGAAAAGACTCTGTGCTGTTAGCAGGAGAAAATATAAAATAACCGTCGCGATCGACTTTCGGAATACCCGGATGTCTCAGCTTGACCAATACGTCGGCTTCTTGCTTAAAAAGTTCTACAGCTTTGGGATGTTCTTTGAGAAGGACTTTGAGCACTTTTCGAGTGCCGTTGTCGTCCACTTCAAAAGTTTTACCAAAACCGCCACCTCCGAGAGGCGCGACCAAACGATATCGACCTTCCAAAAAAAGCTGAGATCCGCAGTGAAGACACGCGGACTTACCAGCATTGGCAGGGTCAGACGGATTCGGGCATTTGGGATTGAGGCAATAACTCACAGAAGCCACATCACCCTGATTGAGGTTGCTCTATAGATTTTGACTATTATAATTTCTATTGTACGATCGCCACGTCAACTTCCGAAAAAATCAGCAAGAAGGAAAAAGGGAGATGGGGAAAAAATTTTTCCCCTTCCCTTTAGTCTAAACCAGCCCGTCAATTACCGGGTGGAAGTAAAACGCTAGACCCAAAACCACATAAGCTGCCAGCAGCAAAGTACCTTCCAGCCAGTTAGACTTACCGTCAGAACTGATGGAATTAGCAATCAGCACCGCTACCATCACCGCTACGAGTTCAAACGGATTAAAGTTCAAGTCCATCGGTTTTCCCAGGACAAAACCTGCCAAAACCAACACCGGAGCAACAAACAGAGCAATTTGCAAACTCGAACCAACCGCCACAGAAACCGACAAATCCATTTTATTTTTCATCGCCACCGTCACTGCTGTAGCGTGTTCGGCCGCGTTACCAATAATCGGAACCAAAATCACCCCGGTAAACAATGAACTGATTCCCAAACGGGCCGTTGCTTCTTCTAGAGTACCCACCAGCAGTTCTGACTCCACAGCTACCATCAGAGTACAGACCACCAGCACCCCAATCCACAGTGGCAGATTGACTTTGTGTTCGGGATTATCTTCTGCTAAGTTGTTCTCGGCTAGTCCTTCCAGGATTTCGCTCTCAGCTACCCCAACATCGTAGAGATAGGTGTGAGTTTTCATGGAAAACAGCAGTGTCAGCACGTAAACTAGGATCAGGACTACCGCCACGGCGCTAGAGAGCGTTTGCATCGTCTCTGGATCGATGCCTTTCGAGGTGACATCAACTGCTGTCGGCACCAAAATGGCAATTACGGCTAAGTTCATCGCCGAAGCGTTCAAACGGGCGACTACGGGCTGAAATTCTTGTTCTTTGTAGCGCAAGCCACCCAGGAGCATGGCAAGTCCCATTACTAGCAGCAGGTTGCCGATAATCGAACCGGTGATGCTGGCTTTGACCACATCGATCAGTCCGGCATTCAAGGCGACGATGCCGATAATCAGTTCAGTGGCATTTCCGAAGGTAGCATTGAGCAAACCCCCCAAGTTTTCGCCTAGGACGACGGCGATTTCTTCGGTGGCAGTACCCATCCAGGCCGCTAGGGGAATGATGGCTAGGGCCGATGTGATGAAGATTGTGGAGGATTCCCATTCCAGGAAGTGTCCGGCAATGGAAATTGGGATAAATAACAGTAGACTCGAAAGAATTGTTTTGGTATTGAGCATTGAGATTTTTGAAAGGTTTCCAACACCAAATCATAGCTTGAGAACAGCTTATAAGGATATCAACAGCCTGGTTTAACAGCAGAATGTAAATTATTTAACAATCTGCTGTTTGAAAGTCTGCTATTAATAGCATAAGTTGGCAAAACTCAGAGCAAACTCTCGGAAAATCTGTGAGGATTTACCGGAATAGCCGACGGCAAAATCAAGTGTTTTAAGTCTAGTGTGCGATCGACCTTTTGGCAAAACAATACTTTGGGAGGCTTGGATGAATTATACATTTGAAATCCTGGGCGTGTCTTCAACTTTATGTTTTTTCAATCAACAGCAGGAATTATTGCAACACCAGCATTCAGCAGGTGTAGAATACTTGGGAAATCGGAAGTGTACCCTAGATTCCTTTGTCGCATCAGTGGAGACAGTTTCGCCTAACCGCGGCTGGGATGTCGATGGAGTCGTAGACACCGTAATTAGCTTCTGGATGAACAACTCCGAAAGCATCAACTATTGGAAATGCCGATTGCAGGATGCAGGTACCGAAAACTTGTTAGTCGCCAGAGTCAGTGATATCAAGTCATTGCAAGCCGCATTTGAATCCTTGCTGGGCAAATAGACATCGACCATATTTATTGTGGAACAGGCATCTTGCCTGTTCAATACTGGCAATTCTAGCGATGTCTCATTGTAAAATTGGGAAATTAGCAAGAGGCAGAAACCATTTATTTTATTGCATTTTCTTCCTTCCTTCTTCCTTCTGCTATAAAATCAACTAAGCTGTTCTCCATTTAAACCAATAACGAGGCTAGTAGGGTGCGTCAGCTAGAACCCTTACGCAAAGGGAAAACCTTGTACGGGCGAATGGCCATTCGCCCCTACGCACGCTACCCCAGAAGTTTAAATGCCGAACAGCTTAGCCATTGCCAATTTCCCATTTCCCAACCCTATGTCTCGCTCCAAAGCCCTACAATCTTACATTATTGTCCGCCTACTCCTAGCACCCCTGATGTTGTGGACAATCACCACAGCCGTGTTTTTGCTGCTGCGGGCCACTCCAGGCGACCCCATCGATGCCATTCTCGGCTCACGAGCACCCGCAGCCGCCAAAGCAGCAATGCGAACCCAACTCGGCCTCGACGCACCCCTATGGCAACAATATCTCAAATACATTCAAGACTTGTTTAGTTTAAATTTAGGAACCTCCATCACCACTCGCGGACAAACCGTGTGGCAAATTATCGGAGACAACTTTCCCGCCACCGTGGAATTAGCGGTTTGTAGCATGGCCATAGCTTTAATTGTCGGCATCAGTATCGGTTCCCTAGCAGCATCCCGCCCCAACACTATTTTTGATGCCGCAGGCCGTTTATTTGGGATCATTACTTACTCATTACCAGCTTTTTGGGCCGGCATGGTATTGCAATTAATTTTTTCCGTGCAGTTAGGTTGGTTTCCCTTGGGAACTCGCTTTCCTGTTACATTGACAGCGCCAGAAGGTTACACCGGACTTTATACTATAGATAGTCTTTTGAGTGCTAACTTTGGTCAATTTCTGATTTCTTTGCATTATTTAGCACTGCCGAGTTTGACCTTGGGAATTCTGTTGAGCGGTATTTTTGAGCGCATTGTCAGAGTTAATTTGAAACAAACTTTACAAGCAGATTATGTGGAAGCAGCTAGAGCGAGAGGCATTCCAGAATTGCAGATTTTATGGAGTCATGCTCTCAAGAATGCTCTAATTCCTGTGATCACAGTTTTGGGATTAACTTTTGCTGCACTGTTGGGCGGTGCTATTTTAACAGAAGTGACTTTTTCGTGGCCTGGGTTGGCAAATCGACTTTATGAAGCGATTAGTTTGCGAGACTATCCAACTGTACAAGGAATTGTGGTATTTTTTGCGGGAATTGTCGTGGTTGCTAGCATTGCTATTGATATTTTGAATGCCTACATTGATCCGAGAATTCGTTACTAAAATTGCCTAAAGAAGAGTAAGATTAAATGAACCGCGAAGGTGCGAAGAACGCGAAGGAAGAAGATTTAGTTCTTCCTTCGTGTTCTTCGTGTCTTCGCGGTTTAATCATTCTGGTGCAACCGGAATCGATATGACTCCCTTTTTAGGATGAGGACAATTTCTAGCTGCCAAAATAGGTTAAACTAAGACATTGAAGTGGCGATCGCACTTGAGGAAGAGACATCTTATGTCAAACTTAGTTCAACGCTTAGAAATCACCGCCCATCCCCAACTCGAAAAATCCCTCGGCTACCGAGGCGATAATCGCTGGATAGCTTGGCGCTGGGAACCGGAAATCGACCAACTTATTTGCAGCGATGGCAAAATAGTCTCCACGGGCAACAATTTGGCTTGGTTGGTCTTCTTACAGCACGACTTAGTTCAGCCTGTCTTAGAAGATTATCACCTCGCTAAGGCCGATCGCCATTCGCTACTTTTAGACAGACACAGTAGAAACCTCTACATTGGCGAAGGGACTGAAATTCAAAATCTGCTAGAACAGCCAGAAAGTTTGGTGTTATTGACTTGTCTGGATCGTAACACAAAAGGCGATTCCCTGCGGGATAGCTTCGCTTCACGCAAATTTGGCGAAACATGGCAACAAAAGCTAGCTAAAACCACGAAGTCAGACCATTTTCGCCACTTCATAAATCTAATTCCCGTCAGTATTGTAGCAACTTTAATCGGTGCTTTGGCAGTAGGAACAGGAATGTGGGTAGTACCCGCCGCGCAGCAGAAACTCACCCAAAAAACTGCTCCAACTTCTCCCATGAGTTTTGAAGCTAACTGCTATCTTGGTAATTCCTACAAGTTTTCATCCCATGTCGGTTCCTTAACCGGAAACAAAGAACTACACTTAATAGCCGCTTACGAAGCTACATCCCCCCAGGATAACGGAAATTCATCCAAAAATGCGATCGCAGTCAAAGTACAACGCCAAAACAAACCAATAATTCTCGCACTTTCCGCCTACGCACCCATTAACTGGAACGTCACCATAGAACCAGGTGCTGTCATCGAAAAAATCATTATTAGCGGATACGAAAAGCAAACTATTTCTGGAGTTGGTGGAATTCCCATCGAAGAATATAGCTACAAAGGAACTGGAAACAGCCTCAGCGAAGGTAACTTTATGTACCAGTGGGAATCCACTACCGATAGTAGCAACAGTTCATCAATCGTCACGAAATTAGAACAAATCAGTCAAACAAATTTAACTTCTTTTCAAGGATGTTATAGGGGTACGAGTTTTGTGATTAAGTAAAGGTTAAAAGTATCCGTGGCTACAGATTAAAACAATCGTTTTAAAACCGCAAAACCCACCATACTCGGTTTTTCGATTCAGAATTAAGTTTATGTAACTTTTCATGATATGATATGCCGTGGAACAGGCATCTTGCCTGTTCTTGAGAATGATGCAATATCTAAGTTTCACCTGACTTAATATGAAATATTGGTATGAAACCCTGGCTGTAGCCCAGCGGATTTTAATTGAACTGTTCCGGCGAAAACGCAGCTTAATCCTCTGGAGTATCTTCCCAGTTTCCATCTTACTAATTAACGGAGCGATATTGCAAGAACGGGCTAACCTGACAACAGCAAAAGCCTTTGAAAGTGCCGCACCTGCAAGCTTAGTGGGAGCCGCTTTATTTTTTAGCTGTCTCGGCGGAAGTGTCGCCACAGTGGTTGCAGAGCGAGAACAACACACTCTCAAACGCCTATTTATTTCTCCCCTAAGTGGCAGTTCCTATTTTTTAGGAATTTTTTTAGCTCACAGTGCGATCGGCATCGGACAAGTAATTCTAGTATACGCGATCGCCTCTTTTTTGGGAGCACAATTTCAAGGCTCTGTTTTCCTAGGAAGTGTGATTATTCTCCTCAGTATTATATCTTATGTGGGAGTCGGCTTCATTCTCGGCACCCAATTCGCGCGGCGCACCGAAGATGTCAACTCCCTAGTCGCAGCTTTCGGAGTTCCGTTATTGATTTTAGGCGGTGCATTTTTGCCGACAGCACTGTTTCCCAAAAACCTGCTCGAACTTGCCAAATACAATCCAATTTACCACATGAACGAAGCACTAATCCAAGTTTGGGCTAACGGCAAAAACTTCGATGACATTTCCGAACACTTCTGGTTTTTATTCATATTTTCTATAGCCATGATAGCAGGTGGATGGCTTTCTTATCGCAGGATGTTGAGAGTAGAAAGAAGACTTTAATCTGACTTACACAACTGGCAGGATTAGTAAGGTGCGTCAGACCCAAAATCCTCAGTCATCGCCCTCTCGCTTCCTCTGACGCACCCTACAATACTGTGGTTAAATGATTCCCAAAAAATCGTAAATTATCTAACTCCTATAGCAATCCTAAATCATTCATATAAATTTGTAGGGGTAGTGCCCCCGTGCCTACCCCCTATCTATCGGGGCAACCACGGGGGGATTGCCCCTACAATAATTACGCAAATGATTTAGGGTTGCTATATTATACAAAAAAACACGGAGAATTCAAGCAGTGCTGCAAATAGAAAAGCTAAATAAGTCCTATGGCGAACGTTCAGTGCTGCGAGATTTGACACTGCACATACAAGCGGGAGAAATCTATGGTTTGCTTGGACAAAACGGTGCGGGAAAAACTAGCACAATCAATATTTTATGCAATTTGCTCAATGCAGATAGTGGGAAAGTCACCCTGAATGGTGAACCAGTTTCCGACTTGACAAAAGCGTTAATCGGTGTAGCACCCCAAGAAAATTTGCTCTACAAAAGCCTGAGTTGTGAAGAAAATCTCAACTTTTTTGCTCAAATTTATGGGATGAATCGCCAGCAGCGTCTTGATCAAGTAGAACAATGTTTAAAAGCAGTAAACTTAACAGATAGAGCCAAAAGTCCCGTAGAAACTTTGAGTGGCGGAATGCAGCGCCGATTGAATATTGCTGTAGCTTTGGTGCACCAACCTAAATTAGTGATTTTGGATGAACCGACAACAGGTTTGGATATTGAAGCGCGCTACGAAATTTGGGATTTAATTCAGCAATTACAATCCCAAGGAATTACGATTTTGCTAACAACACACTTGTTGGATGAAGCGGAACGTCTTTGTCAGAGAATTGGGATTTTAAAGAGTGGGAGTATTGTCGCAGAAGGTAGTTTGGAAGAGTTGCGAAAACTGATTCCGGCTCAAGAAATCATTGTTGTCAAAACCCAGGAAGAAGCTGAAGTCATCGCCCGCGCCGAAAAATACAATTTTATTCCCCGTCGTTACGGTAGCGATTTAGCTTTTTGGTTGCCGGAAGCTTTAGAATTAAAAGAGATTATTTTATGTTTTGATGGGATTTCGATTGACTCAATTGCGCGGTATCCGGTGCGGTTAGAACATATCTATGTAGAGGTGACAAAACAAACTTTATCTTAATATTTCTGGTGGTCACACCAATTTTTTATGAAGCTGCATAGAATTCGATCCCCCCTAACCGAGGGCGGGCACGGGGGCACCGCCCCTACATTCGGGGGGGACAAGAGCTAGTAGGGTGCGTCAGTAGGGGCGAATGGCTCTCTTAGCCCCTACACACTGACTATACATGGGAAACGCCTTGTACGGGCTCTTGGCCAAGAGCCCCTACGAACCCTACGCCAGGAATTTAAATGCCGAACAGCTTAGCCCATGCCATAAAAAATCAAAAACCCGACACAGACTACTTATTTAAGATTGTCCATATCGGGTACAAATTCAACAATTTACCAGCAAAAATTTAGGATTTTTTGCCAAAAATTTGTTCTTTTATGGCTTGAATTTCTTGACCTAATTGTTGGCGGTTGGAAGAGCGCAACAAATACCGATAGACAAACCACACAGTATATCCAATACCGATTATCTCAAATGTTGGTGCTAACAGAGGAATGTCGTTAAGTTCATTTACTATGCCCAAAAGCACTTTCAAAGAAATAATCGACACTAAAATTAAACCGACGACTGTCAAAGGACTTTTGTACTGTTCGTAAAAAGCGCCGATATAAGCAGGAAACTCGGACAAAATTGAGATAAGTTGTTCTTTTATTTGCTGAGCTTGATTTGGGTCTTCTTGGGTGACAGTAACTTTTGTAGTATCGATCGCACTTTCAGTATCATCACCCGTTGGAATTTCGGTGACGATCGCAGTTGTTTCTGGTTCGTTTGATGAAGTCATTTCTCCACTCGCAATAGTTTTTTACTGATTAGCAGCAGGTATTTCAACTGCTGCTACGACTGTTGCAACGGCCGATATTTCGACTGCTGCAACGGACGATTCGACTGTTTTAACAACCGGCAAATTCAAGTTATTAATAGCCTCTTGTAAGCGGGTTTGAGCCGTTCCTCGCTGGTGAAGGATTACCCAAGATTCTATCAGATCGGGGCCGTGCATTGCGCCGGTCAAAGCCGCTCGGAGCGATCGCATAATTAGCCCTTTGTTAAGATTTTTCTCTTTACTGAGCTTTTTAGTAATTTTCTGAGCTTCGGCTGATATTAGCGTTGAATGACTTTCCAGAGCTTCTAGAACGGCTTGCAAAGCTTCTGCTACCTTTGGCTGCTGCAATTGTGCGATCGCCTCTTCTTCGTATTCCACCGTAGTAGAGAAGAATACCTTGCACATATCAACAGCATCGGTTAACCGCACCAGACTCTGACTAATTAAAGTAGTTATTTGTTCAAGCCAAGGGCGATCGGCTTCTATATCAAATTCATAACCAGCTTTCTGCCAATAAGGTATCAGTAAATCAGTCAATTGTGGCACCGGCATTTTGTGCAAGTATTGACTATTCAGCCAGTTGAGTTTATCCCAATCAAATTTTGCACCAGCTTTATTGACGCGATCGCAACTAAAGACAGCCGCAGCTTCCGACAATGTAAATATTTCTTGCGTAGAATCCGGCGCAGTCCAACCCAGCAAAGTCATATAATTGACCAAAGCTTCCGGGACATAACCCATATCTTTAAAGTCAGAAATCGAAGTAACGCCATCGCGCTTAGAAAGTTTTTGTCCTTGGGTGTTTAAAATCAGTGGCGTGTGGGCAAATTCTGGGATTGTCGCCCCCAAAGCTTCGTAAAGCAAGATTTGTTTGGGAGTATTACCGATATGATCTTCGCCCCGGATGACGTGGGTAATGGCCATGTCGATGTCATCAACGACTACGGCGAGGTTGTAGAGAGGTTGGCCGATGTCGCCGCCGATGGAAGCCCTAGCAATTACCATATCGCCGCCGAGGTCGCTACCTTTCCAGGTAACAGTATCGCGTACCATGTCGTTCCAGGAGATTGTGCGATCGTCCTCAATGATAAACCGAATCACAGCTTGCCGCCCTTCGGCTTCAAAGGCTTCGCGCTGTTCGGGAGTCAGATTGCGGTGGCGGTTATCATAGCGAGGGGCCTGTTTATTGGCTTTTTGTGCTTCCCGCATTTCGTCAAGTTCGGCTGACGTGGTGTAGCAGCGGTAGGCGAGTCCTTTGTCTAGGAGAATTTGGACGGTTTGGCGGTATGCTTCCAAACGCTGGGACTGGAAAATTGGGCCTTCATCCCACTTCATCCCCAGCCAAGTTAGTCCTTCGAGGATATTGTCGGTGTATTCGCTCTTGGAACGTTCTAAGTCTGTGTCTTCTACCCGCAGGATGAATTGGCCGCCTTGATTGCGAGCAAATAGCCAGTTGAATACGGCGGTTCTGGCTGTACCGATGTGGAGGTTTCCGGTGGGGCTGGGGGCTAGACGGACTCTGACGTTCATGTAGATTTTTGCTTTGAGATTTGGGGTAATTTACTGGCTGGGACTTCGCTGTTGCTCAGACTACAGATTTTAGTATATTTTGTCCTATCTTGTTGATAATAGCATTGGGGGCGATCGATCCTTAATTCACCTTTGGGACGATTTTTCAAAGCAGTATTGTAGGGTGCGTCAGCCCTTGCTCGTTTCCCTTGCCTAGTAAGGCATCGAGCTGACGCACCCTACAGGCTAAGTATTGTAGGGTGCGTCAGCCCTTGCTCGTTTCCCTTGCCTAGTAAGGCATCAAGCTGACGCACCCTACAGGCCTCGTTACTAAATCATCGGTTTTATTAGCAAAAAAAAGAGATGAATACAACTATTTTACGGGGCCGCTATCACATTGTTAAACCTCTGAGTTCCGGTGGGTTTGGGGAGACGTTTTTGGCGGAGGATTGGGATTTACCAGCCCATCCTTTGTGTGTGGTGAAACGCTTTCACCCTCAGTCTAATAATCCGTTTGTTTTACAACAAGCTGCGCGGTTATTTAAGCAGGAAGCTGAAATTTTACACCGCTTGGGAATTCACGATCGCATTCCCCGTTTATTCGCGCATATTGAGGAAAATCAAGAGTTTTATTTGGTTGAGGAGTTTATTGAGGGGGAGGTGTTAAGTAAAGAGTTGATTTACGGCACGCGGAAGGGCGAGGATGACGTGATTTCGCTGTTGCATGACATTTTAGAGGTTTTGGCGTTTGTTCACGGTCAGGGCGTAATTCACCGGGATATTAAACCCGCGAATTTGATTCGCCGTCAGTCGGATGGAAAAATTGTTTTAATTGATTTTGGGGCTGTTAAAGAAATTGGCTGTTTGTCGGTGAATATGCAGGGTCAACTTACGCCTACAATTGCGATCGGCACTCTCGGTTATGTGCCCGATGAACAAGCCAATGGGAAACCCCGTTTGAGTAGTGATGTTTATGCGGTGGGGGTCATCGCGATTCAGGCGTTGACGGGGTTAAATCCCGAACCGAATTTCGGGGGTTTTCCTGAAGACGCGGTGACGGGGGAGTTTAAGTGGCGAGATGCTGTGGCGGTGAGTCGCCAATTAGGGTCTATTATTGATAAAATGGTGCGTAAAGATTATCGGCAACGTTATACTTCTGCGGTGGAAGTGTTGCAGGATTTAGATGCTTTTTTGTCGAGTGCAAACAAACCGACTTTGGTTGCCACAGCACCTATTTTAGCACCTACTTTAGCACCTAATTTAGCACCTACTTTAGTACCAACTTTACCACCTACTCAAGTTGCTAAACCCCCTGTTTCTGTTAGGTCTATTTCAGGTTGGCCACGCGATCATCGACTGGCCGCTATTGGGATTCTGATCGCAATCATTGCGGTCATCACATCACTGTTTAATTCAGACGTTCGTAAATGGTTTGTTGACTTGACGTTTGGTTATTCCTATTATGAAAATAAAGAGATCAAAGTCAAATATCCTGCTGAATGGAAGCCCTCGTTTTATTCTAGTGGAATAACCCCCGATGAGATAGTCTTCAATTCGCCGAAAGATAATGGGTTTCAAGAATTGGTGACTGTTTCTTCTGAAAAGTTATCCAACCCGATGTCGTCTCAGGAATATTATACACAAATCTTGCAGCCGAAAATTCAAAACCAAGTCAATCACGATCTCTTAAAGAATCCAGAGAAAACAACTTTGGGAAACAATCCGGCACAAATGCTAGTTTTTACTACACCAGAATCGGCGGGGAAAAACCCCGTTGTACTCAAGCACAAATTGATTTGGACTGTGAAGAATAATCAAGCCTATATCGTCACCTATAAGGGTGAAGATAGTAATTTTTTAGACGATGAACAAAAAGTCATTGAACCGATGAGACAATCTTTTGAAATTCGTTAATTTCCCAAACTCAATTACTTTTTCTGAAGTCTGTTGAGATGATTTTGTGGGTATTCGCAGATTAAGGTTTCTGTGCCACAATATAGTAATGCTTTTTGGAAATCGGCAATGGCTTTTTCTTGATTGCCCATTTTTTCATACACAAGCCCCCTGGTGTCGTAGGCAAGGGCATATTTAGGATCTAATTTAATGGCTTCATTGAAATCCTTAAGAGCGTTGTCATTGTCTCCTTTGTCACTATAGACAGCCCCCCTGTTGACGTAGGCTTGGGCAAATTTAGGATCTAATTTAATGGCTTCATTGAAATCCTTAAGAGCGTTGTCATAGTCTCCTTTGCCAAGATAGACAAGCCCCCTGTTGTTGTAGGCAATGGCATATTTAGGATCTAATTTAATGGCTTCATTGTAATCCTTAAGAGCGTTGTCATTGTCTCCTTTCTTATAATAGACAAACCCCCTGTTGTAGTAGGCTTTGGCATCTTTAGGATCTAATTTAATAGCTTCATTCAAATCCTTAAGAGTGTTGTCATTGTCTCCTTTACTCTTATTCTGAATTCTGTTGAGATTTCTTTGTGGGACTTGGCAGTTTAAGGCTCCTGTGCCACAATATAGTATTGCTGTTTTGAACTCGGCAATGGCTTTTTCTTGATTGCCCATTTTTTCATACACAAGCCCCCTACCGTTGTAGGCTCTGGCATATTTAGGATCTAATTTAATGGCTTCATTGAAATCCTTAAGAGCGTTGTCATAGTCTCCTTTGTCATAATAGACAAACGCTCTGTTGCCGTAGGCATTGGCATATTTAGGATCTAATTTAATGGCTTCATTGTAATCCTTAAAAGCGTTTTCATTGTCTCCTTTGTCACTATATAAACTCCCCCTGTTGTCGTATGCAGCGGCAAGTTTAGGATCTAATTTAATGGCTTCATTCAAATCCTTAAGAGCGTTGTCATAGTCTCCTTTGTCAGCATAGAGATTCCCCCTGTTGTTGTAGGCTTTGGCATTTTTAGGATCTAATTTAATGGCTTCATTGTAATCCTTAAGAGCGTTGTCATAGTCTCCTTTGTCACTATATAAACTCCCCCTGTTGTTGTAGGCATAGGCAAATTTAGGATCTAATTTAATGGCTTCATTGAAATCCTTAAAAGCGTTGTCTTTGTCTCCTTTGTCACTATAGACACTCCCCCTGTTGTTGTAGGGATAGGGATGGGGCTGAATTTCTATAGATTTGGTATAAGCGATGATGGCTTCTGGATCACGTTTTAAATTGTTCAGTGTCACACCTTTCCGCCAATACAAAGCAAAATCTTTTTGGTTTTGTTTTTCTGCTTCTTCAATGGCTCTTTCAATAGCATCTAAGGCAAATCCATACTGTTTTAAACTGTCATGTGCATCTCCTTTTTTGCGCCAAGCTGCATAAAAATCCGGCTTGATTTCAACTGCCTTACTAAAGCATCTAACCGCGTCTACATAATTATCTTGAGCCAAAACTGCTAAACCTCTTGCGTACCAAGCAAGAGACGACTTAGGATTAATAGCAAGAGCTTTGTCGAAAGCATCAATCGCGTCTGAATATTTACGGAAGCGCCATAATTGATTGCCATAGCTGATCCAATCTTCCTCCTTAGCCTGATTTGAGGGTTTTGCTATCGTTAATGACATCTGGAGAATATTATCAACTTCTTCTTTTTCAGGCAAAGGAGGTGCAGAGGTTTCTACTCTCAACCATTCTTTCTGAATCCCAAAGTTATCTATCAAACCTAAAATCTTTTTACTTGGAATCCCCAAACTATAACCTATATTAACACCATCTTCTGCTTCGATTTGTCCATGAATACCTATCACTCGTCCTTGAGTATCAAAAACTGGCCCGCCACTCATCCCTCCTTGAGTCATATTGCTGTAAGCAAGTTCATAGCCATTTTGCAAAGAAAAAACATCTTTCGCATGGTATAGCTGAGTTGTTTGGGGAGATGAAATCGAGCCAGAAGTCAGGAGAGAAATGGGTTTTGTGTAGTTGTTAGATATCGGCCATCCAAAGACGAAACTGTAACTCTTATCCTTTAATTCATAGTTTCCCAGAGTGGCGACGGAATAGTTAACGTCGCTAGTGAATGACAAGACGGCAATATCTGAACTTTTCGATTTTTTCTCGGTTCCGGGTTTAATGGTATATCGTTTATTATCTGGAGTAATAATAGTGTAATCCTGTTCAGTTTCGACAACATGAGCAGCCGTCAGGACGTGGTAGGTGTATTTATTTCCGTTTTCTTTATGGCTGGCAATAATCACACCAGATCCACCCCCAACTTTTCGTTCTATTCTGACTGCGATCTGTTTGGCTTTTGTAGCAATGTCACTGGGTAAACCTGTGAGAGTTTGTGAAGGTGGATTGAGGAATTGCGAGGCTGTTTGTGCTAAGATTTCCACGGGCACTCCCCAACTCAAAGGAAGCATTTTTTCGCGTTCTGTTTCACTGGGGCGAGTTCCATCTTGAAACACAAAGGGATCGCCAAAAAGAGGATAAGAATGTCTGCCATTTAAGCCAATCAACTCTCCAAAACGGTTCAAAATTGGGCCGCCACTCATGCCTTTTTTGATCGCATTGGTGTAGCCGATGCGGTAGCCAGTTTTAAATGTTTTCTGTGGAAAAAGCCCGACGGTTCCTGTGGTAAAATTCAGGTTTTCTTCATCAAAAGGAAAGCCAGTAGCATAAACTTTTTCACCAAGATTAACATACTTGCTGGCATTAATATTAGTCAAATCAGGAAAATTTGCCGTTGCATAGTTGGAATCAGAGACAAACTCTAATAACACTAAATCATTGTCACTAAATTTAACACTTTCAACAACTGAGGCGGAGTAAGTTTTTTTGTCTGGGGTTTCGATCCGATAGGGTGCTTCGTCATTACCAAGAACGTGAGCATTTGTCAACAAGGTATAACGAGATCCATCTTTGCGAATCAAGGTTCCTGAACCTCCACTCTTAGATTTATTTGTAGTGACGCGGACTGTGATCGATTCCGCGAATTCTTTCAAGTCTGCTTCTTTTAATTCACGAAGCCCCGCAGGTTGGAATTGCTGTACAAAAGTATTAACTCGATCGCAACCCGAAAGAATGGGTGAAATGAGTAAGAAACTGCTCAGACAAGCCAGGATAAAAAGAGGCCGGTTTTTCATTTTTCGATTTTGTTGTGTTTAGGCGTAGGGTGCGTCAGTATCTAAGATTTTCCGTTTCAGCTTAAAGGTTCTAGCTGACGCACCCTACAGTTCTAGGCGTAGGGTGCGTCAGTATCTAAGATTTTCCGTTTCAGCTTAA
>NZ_NXIB02000052.1 GCF_002412335.2 Tychonema bourrellyi FEM_GT703 | reverse complement strand
ACTGATGCTTAAAAGACTAGCCACCGCGTAAAAAGATCTCAAATGGGTTCTATATCATTCTGCCGTGTTCCTACAATTTCGTGTCCCTACAATTTCGCGGTAGGGACTAAGGCCAAGCCGTGTCCTCTATATCATTCCGGCGCAGCCGGAATTGAGATGAAACCATTGCAATTCCTAAGCTTTTACCTTCCGACGGCCGATAAGAAGGCTCATCAATCGATTTTGAATGAAAAAATTACTGATGCCAGATGTCTAGTAAAATATAGTATGGCTCTAAAAGCTTAAAATCTAAAATCTAAAATCTAAAATACAAGTATGGCCAGAACTCCTAGCGAATATTCCGTCCACCTGCTGCTGAGCGGTGGCCACCGCGAAGAAGTGCGTTTCGCAACGCTGCAAGATTTTCAGAAATGGTACAGCACTGTTTTAGTACCCAAACAGGAATCAAAGGAATTTCTTAACGTTCCGATCAAAAATATTCAAGGCGAATATATGGTGATTCGTCCTACCAGTGTTGAGGCAATTCGCGTAGAACCAATATTTAATTCTAGTGTTGAAAGATTCGATGAGTAAGGGATATCAGAAATTAGGAATGGGAAATTGGCTGCGGGGCAAGATTTTTCGCTATCAGCTATTGACGATCGCCTTTTGTGTTTTGGCGATCGCCTTTGCAGTCCCCGTGGTTGCAGTTCCTCCGCTACAAACCATGAGCTTGACTCAGCTATCAGCTAGTGAATCCGAGTCGATCGCCTTTGACGCTCAAATCTGGGGCGAAAATGGTCAACCGGGAGACAAAGCATTGTTGTTAAAGTCGATCGACTACAGCCTTGGTTATCTCAGTACAGCCGCCTCCGCTAATGCTTACAGTCGCTATCAAGTAGCAGGCATTACGCGCGATCGCGTCCGCCGTTCCCTCGATCGCTTTCGCCAATTAGTCATCAACTCAACCACACCAGCACAACTACAACAATCTGTCAAGCAAGAATTTGTATTTTACAAATCCATAGGCAAAGACAGCAAAGGAACAGTAGCATTTACCGGCTATTTTGAGCCAACTTACGCAGCATCGAGAAGCCCGACAGCCGAATATCGTTATCCCCTGTATCGAGTGCCACCAAATATCGCATCTTGGCCAAAACCTCACCCAACCAGACTGGAATTAGAAGGCGCAGATGCTTTGCAAGCAAGTAAAGGACTATTGCGCGGATTAGAATTAGTTTGGTTGCGCGATCGCTTCCAAGCATTTCTGGTTCACGTCCAAGGTTCTGCGAGATTACAACTAACAGACGGCGGTGTGATGACAGTCGGTTTTGCCGGCAAAACAAGTCACAGTTATACAGGAGTTGGGCGAGAATTAGTGAAAGACGGAAAGTTTACTTTAGAACAGTTAAACCTGCCAAAACTAACCGAATATTTCGCCAATTCTCCCGCAGAGATGAACAAGTATTTGCCAAAAAATCAAAGCTTCGTATTCTTCCGAGACACCAACGGAGTGCCAGCCACCGGAAGCATTGGAGTGCCAGTAACTGCCGAAAGGTCGATCGCCACCGACAAATCCCTAATGCCACCCGGAGCCCTAGCATTAATTAGCACCAAACTTCCCTACCCAAACGCCGCCGGAAAACTCGAACAAAACGCCGTGAATCGGTACGTTTTAGACCAAGATACAGGCGGTGCAATCAAAGGTGCAGGTAGAGTAGACGTATTTATGGGCACCGGGAACCTCGCAGGCGATCGGGCCGGCTTCATCAACTCAACCGGAGAACTCTATTATCCACTTTTAAAGTAGATATAGCAATCCTAAAGGAGTCGTAAAGTTTTTTACCCCTCCCCAACCCTCCCCTTATTAAGGGGAGGGAGTAAGAAGTTCACAAATGATTTAGGATTGCTATAAAACAATCTCAATCCATCCGCCTAAGTAGGTAGGCGCTGTAAAACACAATTATGTAAAGGATTGTAAAGTATCCAAATGCCCTAAGTGTGGCTAAGTTAGACCTGTTTACATACTGTTACATAGCTGTGTTTAATCCCCCTTACCTACTTAAGGGGCGGGCCAACTTCACCAATTTCTGATGTCCTTGCAGAACACTTTCTGCTGAAACTTGCACTCTTGCGCTAGATTTTTCTTGTTTCTTTCTCAAACTAAAAGTCACAGAAAATGCACGATAGTTCACCCAAAACCACCAAAAATATCCTTTTAGAACTCAAGAATCTTTCTGTAAATTACGGCGGAATTCAAGCCCTACAAAATATTAATCTCACAATTAATGCAGGCGAAGTTGTCAGCCTCATCGGTGCGAATGGTGCCGGCAAAAGTACGACACTCAGGGCTATTTCCAAAATAGTTAATTTGCACCAAGGGCAAATCATCTATAACGGGCGCGATATTACCCGTCGCCAAGCCCACGAAGTTGTCAAACTCGGAATTGCCCACAGCCCTGAAGGGAGGCGGGTTTTGGCGCAGCAAACGGTGTTGACAAACTTAGAATTAGGGGCCTATGTGCGATCGCAAATAGCAGAAATCAAAGCAGATTTAGACTACCAATTTAAACTATTTCCCAGGTTAGCAGAACGCCGCCATCAACTATCGGGAACCCTCAGCGGTGGGGAACAGCAAATGTTGGCGATCGCCCGCGCGTTGATGTCGCGCCCAAAACTGCTACTATTAGACGAACCCAGTTTAGGTTTAGCGCCCGCCATAGTCAAAGAAATCTTTGCAATTATTCAACATTTGCGCTCCACCGGCGTTACAATCCTGTTAGTTGAACAAAACGCCAGTTTAGCATTGCAAATTGCCGATCGCGGTTATGTACTAGAAGCTGGTAACATTACCCTGACAGGCCTTGCATCAGATTTGCTAAATGACGATCGAGTTAGGAGGGCATACTTAGGTTGACTTGGTTAATTTTAGGAATCTTTACCGCTTTCTTTGAAGCACTTAAAGACGTTTTCGGTAAACAAAATCTCAAAAAAAGTGACGAATATGTCGTTGCTTGGTCACTCTCATTCTTTTCAGTCATCTTTTTGATTCCCTGGGTAATTCATACCGGAATTCCTACATTGAATTCTCAATTTTGGGTCGCCCTATTAATCGGAGGTAGCATCAATGCTGTCACAGCGCTACTCTACATCAAAGCCATCAAAGTATCAGATTTATCCCTGACAGTACCGCTAGTCGCGTTGACACCATTATTCATGCTACTAACTTCACCGTTAATTGTCGGTGAATATCCCAGCTTTTTTGATTATATTGGCATTTTGCTAATCGTCACAGGCTCTTATTTATTAAACATCAAAGAGAAATCTCAAGGATACTTAGCCCCATTCAAAGCACTGCTGAACGAACGAGGGCCAAAATTGATGTTAATCGTGGCATTTCTCTGGAGTATCACCTCAAATTTTGACAAAATAGGCGTGCAAAATTCATCCCCTATTTTTTGGCTATTCTCTATAGTTGGTACAATGAGTATCTTGCTACTACCAGTTTTATTGTACAAAACCCCAAATCCCAGCCGAAAAATTCTCAAAGAATTACCAATGCTAGCGGCTATGGGTTTTTTCAATGCGATTGGAGTGCTTTGTCAAATGCAGGCTTTGACATTGACTTTGGTAGTACAAGTCATCGCGATTAAGCGTACTAGCGTGTTGATGGGTGTATTGTTCGGTCATTTCATTTTTAAGGAAAAAGATATTCAACAAAGGTTATTAGGGGCGGTAATCATGGTTTGGGGAGTTTTCTTTATCAGTTTATAAACCCATATTCCACACCCCCAAAGGGCAGCGTACACAGATTGATATAGCAATCCTAAATCATTTGTGAACTTCTTACTCCCTCCCCTTAATAAGGGGAGGGTTGGGGTGGGGTAAAAAACTTTACGACTCATTTAGGATTGCTATAGAAATCCTAAATCATTTGTGAATTTTTTACTCCCTCCCCTTAGTAAGGGGAGGGTTGGGGTGGGGTAAAAAACTTTACGACTCATTTAGGACTGCTATAGCAATCCTAAATCATTTGTGAACTTCTTACCCCCTCCCCTTAGTAAGGGGAGGGTTGGGGTGGGGTAAAAATCTTTACGACTCATTTAGGATTGCTATATCAACCAATACCGTTCAGTTAAGACTAAAACGCAACAAATCTATGTAGGTTGGGTAGAACGAAGTGAAACCCAACAAAGCCTCGTCCAGCTTGGGTTTCGTTCCACGGGCCCAACCTACAGATTAGCTCTAATGGTGCATCAAGTGCATTAAGCCTTCTACAGTAGGACCGATCGCACCTGCTGAAACTTCACAATCTGCTGTTTGGGCTGAACACTGACTAGCATGAAGGGTGTTTTCAATAGCGTGACTTGCTCCCTCCACTGCATCACCCCCGAATTGACCGTAAGCAGTCTCTTTGACCATTCCAGCTTGAATTTTTCTGTGGGTTTCTGTGGCATTCATGTCCCAACTTTTGATTGTTTGGACAATCTCTAACCCAGCCCAAATCAACATTCCGAACAAAATCGCAGCAATCAAATATTCCATAGTCTTCTTGAGAATTGAAGTTGGCTATATCTAATTTAACGCAGCAATTGAAAGCAGACAGGAGAGAAAATATTATCCTTGCAAAGCCGCCAACAAACACAACAACAAAGCCTCCGTCCACTCAACCACAGCACCATAGGTATCACCAGTATGCCCGCCCAAACGGTGGTTAAACCAGGCTCCAGTCAAAATTCCGATCGCACTTCCCCCCAAAGCCATCCCCACCGCCAACAGCCATCGATCGCCCTCCCAGACAACTTGCAACACACTCAAACTCAGTAGCAACAACACTCCTGGGATAAAATCAAAGGCAGAATAAATCGATTCCTTATGAAAAGCACCCTTACCCTCGGCCCGCAGATAGGGATAACGAGCTATGGATACCAACTGGCCCCACCTTCCCCAACCAGCCACACCCATCAAAGCCAACCACCGATACTCATTCAAATCCGTCAGAGCCGCCGTTTTCAACAACAAGATGACCACCGCCGCGATCGCCCCAAAAGCCCCTGTAACGCTGTCCCGCATCACCTCCAGCCGTCGCACCGGGTCGGGTACAGCCAGCCCGTCCGCCGCGTCCATAGCCCCATCTAGGTGCAACCCCCCAGTCACCGCAATGCCCAAAACTACTACCAAGGCCGATCGCGTCAGAACAGGCATCCCCAATAAATGTAAGCCCAAATCGGCAATTCCTAGTATGCCCCCAATCAAAAGCCCGATCGCCGGTGCAAAGCGAGCAATACCCCGAAACTCCAAAGTCCAAGACATCGGCACCGGCAAGCAAGTATAAAAAGCCACAGCCGCTGCGATTGCTGCGCCCTGATTCCGGAAAAACTCGACAGTAGAGCGAACCAACTTATCATCCATCATAAGATATAAATTTTTCGCATTTTATGTAGATGTGAATCCATTAGCGTATGCCAGAATTGGATCGGTAACACCCTTTAGTTCCTTCGATCGGGCATTCATCCTGTCTGACAGCCGTTTTCTGAGGAAAATCGTTGCCGATAGCTAACCCGAAGATCCCCATCTACCGAAACTCAACTCAACACCAGCATTCCCTTCTATAGAATTCTAGCTAACTTCCAGATTTCCTTTCAGGGAAACATACTACAACAGAGGCTTTTACTCCATGAGTGACCAATTAAAAAATAGGGTGGCTGCTCCTTGCATCATCGATACAGGGATTGTCGTCAACAAACGCGATATCAAAAGATTGCTCTTCGATTTAGGACGTGTCCGCTACCTACATATGCAGGATGGCAAGATTTACAGTGAAGGCGAAGGATATGTCATGGAAGTATTCGCCAACCCCAATCGCTCTACTCTGATCGCCAACCGTGCTCTTTATTTGAATGTTGATAGTTTTGATTACCTGGAACTGAAAAAGTCCAATGAAGAAGGCGCTTATTTTGACCTGATTCAAGACGGACGACAGTTGCGGTTAATTCCCCTCTCCAATCCTGCCCATGAGCAAGTCGCCCGGAACTTAAATGCAGCGGCTTTAGATGCAGTTGTCGATCAGGTACTCTCAGGAAGCTGGGATTTTCAATTAGATGAAGATGATTCGCCGTTTTAACTAGACAGACGGGTAGTTCATAATTGTTCCGATGCCCAATGCCCGATGCCCAATGCCCTGTTTGGCCAATGCCCAATGACCAATGCCCAATTCCTAATGTCCAATTCCTAATGTCCGAAAAATTTTCTTTTCAATGTCAAGCTAATTGCAGCCATACCAAAGCACGTGCAGGGGTGTTTACCACTCCCCACGGTGTGCTGGAAACACCCAAGTTTATGCCCGTGGGAACCCTGGCTAATGTCAAAACTTTGACACCGGCACATCTTAAGGATGCCGGCTCTCAAATGGTTTTGGCAAATACCTATCACTTGCACTTGCAGCCGGGGGAACATATTGTCGCCGGGGCTGGCGGATTGCATAAATTCATGGCTTGGCCAGGCCCGATTCTCACTGATTCGGGCGGTTTTCAGGTGTTTAGCTTGAGCCAAATGCGGACTATTTCTGAGGAGGGGGTGACTTTTCGTTCTCCCCGCGATGGTCGTATGATTAATTTGACACCGGAGCGATCGATCCAAATCCAAAATGAGTTGGGTGCGGATGTGATCATGGCCTTTGATGAGTGTCCGCCTTATCCGGCGACGCGGCAAGAAGTGGAATCTGCGACTGATAGAACTTACCGTTGGCTGAAACGCTGCATTCAAGCTCACTCACGCCCCGATCAGGCTTTGTTTGGGATTGTGCAGGGGGGTGTTTACCCGGATTTGCGATCGCGCGCAGCAAACCAGTTAATAGATTTAGATTTACCAGGTTACGCGATCGGCGGAGTCAGCGTCGGGGAATCAGGGGATTTGATCGCAGAAATTGTCAAAGTGACAGCACCACTGTTACCGCCAAATAAGCCCCGTTATTTAATGGGAATTGGGACGTATCGCGAAATGGCCGTAGCGGTGGCCAGTGGCGTAGATATGTTTGACTGCGTGATTCCAACTCGGCTGGCCCGCCACGGGACAGCTTTTGTGGCTGGGGGACGTTTAAGTTTGAAAAATGCTCGGTTCCGGGAGGATTTTGCTCCGCTGGATGAGTCTTGTCCTTGTTATACTTGCCAAAATTTCAGTCGGGCTTACTTGGCCCATTTGGCGCGGGCTAACGAAGTGCTGGGGTATACTTTGCTGGCAATTCACAACGTCACAGAGTTGATTCGCTTTACCCAGAGGATGCGGGAGGCGATTTTTGCCGATCGATTTACTGAGGAGTTTGGTCACTGGCTGACACCTGCGGTCGATCGAGCGTGATTGCCTTTGCTTAAGATATGCGACAATTATGAAAATTGTTTTTGATAGGTAGGTTGATTCATGGAAGCTGCATTACTTTTAGCAAAAATGCCGGAAGCTTATTCGATCTTTGAGCCACTGGTTAATGTTTTGCCAGTGATTCCCGTATTTTTCTTGCTGTTGGCTTTTGTTTGGCAAGCTGCTGTCGGATTCAGATAAGTCGGATTTTACTAAAAGCAGGGGCAATTCCAAAATTGTCCCTGCTTTTTCTCTTCCCTCTCCTGTGGCACAATCTTAGTTGACCAAGAATTTCAAAGGTGGTACAAGCTGCCGGATTTATCGGTGGAATCAATCCAAAATCCGAAATCCAAAATCCTCAAGCCCCCGAATTTATCCGTGGGGTCAATCTAAAATCTAAAATCGAATGACCGCAAACCTCCCCCCCCAATACGACCCCTTCGCCACCGAAGCCAAATGGCAAAAATACTGGGAAGATAACCAAACCTTCAAAGCTGACCCAGAAAAAAGCGGCGAACCTTACTGCGTAGTCATCCCGCCCCCCAACGTGACCGGCCGCCTCCACATGGGCCACGCTTTCAACAACTCCCTCGTTGACGCACTCATCCGCTATCACCGCATGATTGGTGACAATACCCTCTGTCTCCCCGGAACTGACCACGCTAGCATCGCAGTTCAAACTATTCTCGAAAAGCAACTCAAAGCTGAAGGTAAAACTCGCGATGATTTAGGAAGAGAAAAGTTTTTGGAACGGGCTTGGAATTGGAAAGCTGAATCGGGCGGTGCTATTGTTAATCAATTGCAGCGTTTGGGTTTGTCTGCGGATTGGTCGCGGGAACGTTTTACGATGGATGAAGGTTTGTCTAAATCTGTTTTAGCTGCTTTTGTTCGACTCTACGAAGAAGGGATGATTTATCGTGGCAATTATTTAGTTAATTGGTGTCCAGCTAGTCAGTCTGCTGTCTCTGATTTGGAAGTAGAAAGTAAGGAAGTTGATGGGAATTTGTGGCACTTTCGCTATCCTTTATCTGACGGTAGCGGTTTTGTGGAGGTGGCGACTACTCGACCGGAAACGATGTTGGGTGATACTGGGGTGGCGGTGAATCCAAATGACGATCGCTACAAACATCTTATCGGCAAAACTCTGACTCTGCCAATTCTGAATCGGGAAATTCCGATTTTTGCTGATGAATTGGTTGACCCGACTTTTGGGACTGGTTGTGTGAAAGTAACTCCAGCCCATGACCCGAATGATTTTGAGATGGGTAAGCGTCATAATTTGCCGTTTATCAATATCATGAATAAGGACGGCACTTTAAATGAAAATGCGGGTGAGTTTCAAGGACAAGACCGATTTGTTGCCCGCAAAAATGTGATTAAGCGGCTAGAAACTGACGGGTTTTTGGTAAAAATAGAGGATTATAAACATACTGTTCCTTTTAGCGATCGCGGAAAAGTACCAGTAGAACCGCTATTATCAACCCAGTGGTTTGTCAAGACTCGCCCGATGGCTGACAAAGCTTTGGAATTTCTCGACCAACACAATCAGCCGCAGTTTGTACCTTCTCGCTGGACAAAGGTTTATCGCGATTGGTTGGTGAAAATTAAAGACTGGTGTATTTCGCGGCAGTTGTGGTGGGGACATCAAATCCCGGCTTGGTATGCTATTAGCGAAACTGGTGGCGAAATCCTTGACAATACTCCTTTTGTGGTGGCCGCAAATGAGGCGGAAGCTAGGGAAAAAGCTGTAGCAAAATTTGGCGCAAATGTCAAGCTAGAACAAGACCCGGATGTTTTGGATACTTGGTTTTCGTCGGGACTTTGGCCGTTTTCGACGATGGGATGGCCGGAGGAAACTGCGGATTTGGCAAGGTATTATCCTAACACTACGCTATCGACTGGTTTTGATATCATCTTTTTCTGGGTTGCTAGAATGACGATGATGGCGGGATATTTTACGGATAAAATGCCGTTTGAAACTGTGTATATTCACGGTTTGATGTTGGATGAAAATGGTAAAAAACAATCTAAGTCGGCAGGAAATGGGATTGATCCGTTGGTTTTGATGGATAAGTATGGTACTGATGCTTTGCGTTATTCGCTGATGCGGGAAACTGCGGGTGCGGGCCAAGATGTGCGGATGGATTATAACCGACAATCTCATGAGTCGGCGACGGTGGAAGCTTCGCGGAATTTCACTAATAAGTTGTGGAATGCAGCCCGGTTTGTGATGATGAATTTGGAGGGACAGACTCCACAGCAATTGGGGAATCCTTACCCCCCCCAGCCCCCCCTTGCTAAGGGGGGGAGTGAAGAAGAAGAGGTTTCCCTTGCTAAGGGGGGGAGTGAAGAAGAAGAGGTTTCCCTTGTTGAGGGGGGGAGTGAAGAGGGGTTGGAATTGTGCGATCGCTGGATTCTTTCTCGCTATTATCAAGTTGTACAACAAAGTCGTAATGATTTTGAGAGTTACGCTTTGGGGGAAGCTGCGAAGGGACTTTATGAGTTTATCTGGGGCGATTTTTGTGACTGGTATATTGAGTTAGTTAAGTCTCGCTTACAACAGGATGCTGAACCTAATTCCAAGAAAGCGGCACAACAAACTTTTGCTTTTGTTTTGGAAGGTATTCTGAAACTTTTGCATCCTTTTATGCCGCACATTACTGAGGAGATTTGGCACACTTTGACTCAAAAGGGTGAGGAGGAATGTCTGGCTTTGCAAGCTTATCCTGAAGTGCAAGCATCGCTAATAAATCCAGATTTAGAACAGCAGTTTGAGTTGTTGTTTGGCACGATTCGGACTATTCGCAATTTGCGGGCTGATACTGATATCAAGCCGGGTGTAAAGGTGACGGCAATTTTGCAAAGCGAAAGCGAAAAAGAACGCCAAATTCTCTCAGATGGAGCGATTTACATTAAGGATTTGGCAAGGGTGGAAAATCTGACGATTACTGCTAGTTTGGAGGAAGAACCCCCCCTTAATCCCCCCCTTGGTAAGGGGGGGCAGGGGGGGTCACTTAATCCCCCCCTTGGTAAGGGGGGGCAGGGGGGGTCAATTGCTGGGGTTGTCGGTACTGTGCAAGTATTGATTCCTTTGGCTGGAGTTGTGGATTTGGTTGCTCTGCGTGTTAAGTTGGAGAAGAAGTTGGCTAAGATAGAAGGGGAAATTAAGCACACTTCGGCGCGTTTGACTAATCAGAAGTTTGTGGAAAAAGCTGATCCACAAGTTGTTCAGGTGGCGCGGGATGGTTTGGCGGAAGCGGAAAAACAGGCGGAAATTTTGCGCGATCGGCTAAAGTTGTTTTAATGGTTGATTGTTCGCTGCGCCGCCCTGAGCGGAGTCGAAGGGTTGATGGTTTACTGCGGTGCCCTGAGCGGAGTCGAAGGGTTGACAGTTAATTGTGGCCGGGGCGGGTTTTCGAGATAGTTAGTTTTGGGCATATAGCAGTCCTAAATGAGTCGTAAGGTTTTTTACCCCACCCCAACCCTCCCCTTATTAAGGGGAGGGAGTAAGAAATTCACAAATGATTTAGGATTGCTATAGATTGTTGGTAAAACCCGCCCTTACGGATTTTATTCAATGTTTTACCAGAAATTTTATCTAACATTTTACCAGGGCTGTAGGGGCGCGTTCACCAACCATAATTGCCAAAAAATAACAATCTTAATAAACCCGCCCCCACCAACAATAAATCGCTATAAATTAGAACGAATAAACTCGGCCTTTTTCATCAATATAGATTGACCGATCTTGCCTAGTCCGCCCGTCAGATGTCGTGATCCTAACTGTCACAATGTTTTTCTGAGCATCCACGCTATAGTCGTATTTCAAAGTGGTGCTTCCACCTGTGGTATTGATTGGAATATTGACAATATCGCCGGTGCGGTTGCTGACGCGAACCATGACGTTTTTTGTGGCTCCGATCGGCAAAGATGATAAACCAACGCCAGACTGACCGTATTCTAGATTCAATCCTGTCTCATTTAATAGTATGAGTGTAAGGTTACGAGTATTGTCAATCTGTGCCCCTGGCTGCCAAAATCCCGGTCTTGTGCCACCCTGGGTGGCTGGTTGAGCTGAGATTGGATGGGGTGTCAAAAAGGCGATCGCCCCAAGTATCGCTGCGGTTGTAATAATTCTTGATTTCATTTTTTCCCTCGGAATAATCTATTTATTATCATACTATCCTAACTTTGAAAGCTGGTTTTTTTAATGATTATTTTTAATGATCGATCGCGCCGCTTGTAAAATGATACGCTGTTCGGCGCGGGCGATCGCCTTATAAGTCCGTTCCACAGCATCCACATTCACCGAAATCGACGAAATTCCCCACAGCACCAGCGATTCAATCATCTCTGGATACAAAGCTGGAGCATCGCCACAGATAGAGCAAGGAATTCCCGCTACTTTAGCTTGAACGATCAATTGTTCGATCGCTCTCATCATCGGTCGATCGCGCCCATTGAAAGCACTAGCCATATCTGTGGAATTGCGATTAACTCCTAACATAAATTGAGTTAAATCGTTGGTGCCGATGGAAATTCCTTGAACGCCTGCTTTCACGTAATCTGGCAATAAAAATAAAACCGAAGGAACCTCGGCCATAATCCATAATTTAAACTCAACAGGTCGCTGTTTCCAAACTGTTTCCAATCGCTGTTTGCAAAATACAAATTCCTCAACAGAGCGCATAAAAGGCAAAATTAAATTAATATTTGTATAGCCTGAATCGCATACTTTTTTCAGTACCTTTAACTCCCAATCAAATAACTCCGGTTCAAAGGTATAACTGAAACTGCCGTGCGCTCCAGATTCCCGCAAATCCAGGGAACGATAAAATATTGGACGGGGGAAGATCGCAGCAGCAAATAAACTTAGCTGAGTCGCCATGCGCTCGACAAATTCGGATTCCCAACCATTTTTCAACCAAAGTTGGGGATTTTGACCTTCCAAAGCTTCCATTGCCATTAATTCCGATCGCACTAATCCAATGCCATCAATAGGCAGATTTCTGAGACGATCGATGGAATTACTTTGGCTGACATTAACCAATAGTTGAGTCGCTGTTGGCGCACTAGCAAGGTATTGAGCTGATTCCGGTGGCGGAGATTTGGGATCTAGATGCGATCGGGCGGCTGTTGGAAATTGATAATGGGCGATCGATATTTTGGCGGCTTGACTGGACAAATCTGCGTTGTTTGCTGTTTGGTCATAATTGCGATCGTCTGTTGGAGTAGCCTGAATTTGAGCCGAGGCAAAAACTTCTCCGGTGTCGCCGTCTAGCCACACCGAATCACCAGTCTCGATCGCGCGAGTAGCACCAGCAACTCCCACCACTGCGGGAATTCCCAACTCCCTAGCTAAAATCGCCCCATGACCAGTCATACCACCTTGCTCGGAAACAATCCCAGCAGCAACTTTCACCCAAGGTAGCCAATGGGGAGGAATTGCTCGCGCCACCAAAATTCCCCCTGCTAAAAATTCCGCATCTTCTGGATGGGAATTAGTCATAACTTGGGCAATTGCCTTAACTTTTCCTGATGCGGCTGCTAAACCTTTGAGTACCGCAGGATTTCTGCCTGGGGCGATCGCATTTTGGTTTGACAGTGCGATCGGATTTTCCCATGTCTGCGTGGCTTTTTGGTTTTTCAACAGACAAACTTGAGTGAAATAAAACTCTGGTTCGTCGCATTCTGTGGACTGATTCATCGTCCACTCTAAAGTTAGTTCTGAATCAAATTCAGCCCTGGCTTTTTTGCTCAAATCAATTAGTTTTTGCAAGTTATCTTGACTTAAAACATATTCACTTTGCGCTCTTTCACCCAATATACAAACATCCAAACAACTACCAGCAGAATTTGGCATTGGAAATTTAGAATCAGGAATTGGCAAAGCATCGAAATTTCCGATCGAGGATTTTTCACCAGAATCTAGACCGCCTATTTTTAGATTATAAGCTAATGTTTTATAACCCAGCCTCTGAATTTTGACTTCGCCTGTTTCCGGCTGCACTTGATAGTAATCGGGGATAGTTTCTCCCCTAGCAAGAGACATTCCTAAACCGCAGGTGGCTTGGATTTCCCACGCTTCACCCCTTTTAGTTTCCAGTGAACCGGCGGCGATCGCACTTGAGAGTGGCTGCACCAAAACTGCCGGATTAATTTCCCGTATATTCATACCGCACCGTTGCCAGTAAAATAGTTTTTGGGCTCTGAAAAGTTCAGCCCAAGCTTGTTTAAGTCCAACCTCGATCGCCAATGGTTCGGGGCATACTACTTGAGATTCCAGGATTCCGGCTGTGTTCGGGTGTCGGGAAGTCAGGGAAGGGCGAAAAATTAATGCTTTGGCGTTGAGTTGACAGACAGCCGACTCCAGAGTGGAAAGTAAGGAATCTGGCAGTTTGGTGGAGGTGATTTGTCGGCGAATGCTACGGGCGATGGCTTGGAGTTGTTTGGGCTCATCGACATTCAAGTGCAGTGAGGAGTTGGGCCAGTCTGCAAACAGTGGTTCCAACCAGTTGATGGACTCTAGAAACTGCCAAAATGTTTTTGCCGGCACAACAAATCCCGGTATGACGGGATGATTTTCCTGCATTAAACAACTTAAGTAAAATGCTTTTTCTCCCACTACATCCCGCTCTAATGATTGAATCTTGTCTAGCCAGTAGAGGTGATCCACGCTATTAGCCTTTTGAGCAAACTGATTAAAAATATAATTTTTCCTATTAATCACTTATTGCAATTTTAATATGAACCAGCGAAAATGGACAGGATTCGTCAAATCTTTGCTCAATCTATTTCTTAAGTCTAACTGTCCTCTTTGTCAGCGACCAGCTACGGCAGAGTTGTGTCCCTACTGTGACAAGCAACTTCAGCGCTGTCAGTTAGCCGATCCTAGTCGATTGTGGGATTCCCAGAAGGCTGTGTTTGTATGGGGTGAGTACGGTGGGGCGCTGAAACGGGCGATCGCAGCTTTCAAATATGAGAACAATCCCCAATTAGGAAAACCCCTCGGCTGCTGGATGGCTGAAGCTTGGCTAAATTATCCCGAATTAGCTATTGACAATTTAACCGTCGTACCTATTCCGCTGCACAAGGAAAAGCTGAAAGAGCGAGGATTTAACCAGGCGGAGCTTTTGGCCCAAAGTTTTTGCGATTTGACTGGTTTGCCTTTGCAACGTCAGGGTTTAGAGCGGGTAAAATATACGCAGCCGCTGTTTGAGCTTTCAGCGCAGGAGCGGCAAGCGGAAATGAAAGATGCTTTAATTTTGGGTAAGGATTTTCGTCGCCGACTGCCGCGCGATCGGGTGTTGTTAGTCGATGATATTTATACTAGCGGTACTACGGTGCGATCGGCAATCAAAGTATTGAAGCAGTCAGGAATTTCGGTATATGGAACTATCGCACTTGCAAGTCCCAAAAAGACTTGAAATTACTGATCAGAGGTGCTTCGAGGGGTTCCTCGACGATCCAGACGACGTGCAAAGCCACCTTAGCATAGGCGATCGCCTATATTTTCCTTTAGGCTAATTCAGAGATAATTTACGCTTAGAAACAACGCAATCTTGCAAATAATGTAAGACTTCATTTGCAAATCATTGATAGCTGTTCTTCTCTGGACATGATATAATATTAGCCAGTCAATTTCCACCAACTTTAAAATAGGAGTATTCACCCATGCAACTGGAAGACTATTTTGACTTTCAGCGACCCGATGATATTCGGGTCAAAGGAACGCGAATCGGGATTGAAACTATCCTATATGATTTCATTCATCGCGCTCGCACTCCCGAACAAATTGCTCAAATTTATCCATCTCTTAACTTGGAACAAGTCTATGCTACTATCCTTTACTATCTGCACAATAAAGAGGCCGTTAGTAACTACATTGCTGATTGGTTGGAGTGGAGTCATCAGCAACTTAAAGCACAAGAACTTAATCCATCCCCTTCTGCTATCCGCTTGAGAAAACTAAGAGCAGAAAGAGAGGTTATTCAGAAAGTATAATGCCTTTAAAATATCTGCTGGATGAAAATGTAGACCCGATCTACAAAGTGGGATTAAGTAAAAATGAGTCCGATCTAATCGTTTGGGCTGTGGGTGAACCTCACTGTCCCCGCAGAGGTACTTTAGATCCAGAAATTTTACTTTGGTGTCAGGAGTATAATTTTATATTGGTGACCAATAACCGTAAATCTATGCCTGTCCACTTGGTGGATCACATCAACGAAAGTCGTCATATACCAGGAATTTTTCTTCTCAATGTTAAGTTAACCGTGGGGCAAAATATTGATGAGTTGATTTTCTTAGCACAGGTATCTTTTGAAGGTGAATATCAAGACCAAATTATTCATTTGCCCCATAGTTATGTTTTAGGAGTGCAATAGTAGATTGCCCTAAAGCATAAGAATTGAGAAACCAGGTTTCTCATAGATATCTGGTTTGGAGCTAAAGCACCGATCGCAGCGCATTTAATCCTTGACAAAAATATCCTTTTCAGTTACGATAAAACTTAATACTAAATATTTAATTTATGCCCGATAAAACAAAGAAATTTGCATTAATTAAATGAACAAGTTTTGTTAGAGGCAACCGAACCTCTAGCAATAGACTATAACGGGTGCTTAGTTGGCTATTTTTACCCAGTGAGTGTGATGCCAAAGGCGCTCGAAGAAATCGAGGGAACTTTTACAAAGTTAGTACAACAATGGCGCAATGAAACGATAGGTATTTCCTCTACTACGGATTTAGTGATTCACCCTGCTTACCAACAAATTATTAGGATGGGTTCAGTAGTAATTCCTCTGTTATTAAGGGAAGTGGAAAGAAAGTCAGGGCGTTGGTTTCATGGTCTGTGTGAAATTACTGGAGAAGATCCAGTACCTTTAGAAAAACGGGGTAAAACTAAAGAGATGACTCAGTTATGGTTAGATTGGGGGAAAGCAAAAGGTTACAAATGGTAGGAAATAATGCTTGGATGCAAAATATTAAAGAATGGATTGAACAAAATCATCCTAATTTAGTGACAACGGGATATCAAATTACCAGTTCAGACACAACTGATTATAATTGTATTGCTTGGAGAGCTGACGCAGCTCACTTATTATGCTTAGCGGAAAATGAGGGAAAGTTAAAGCACCCAGGGGTTAAAGGGCGCTCCACTAAACGGCTTCAGTTGGGGAACGTCTAGAAATTGTAAAAACCCTTAAACAGCGAGTAGTGGTGTATCGATCGCACTTACCCAACTTTATCCAAATTTTACCTGAACTTTTTCAGTTTCCTTAAGTACGATCGCCTCAAATTCCCCACCAACAGCCGCAACTGGTTCAAATTACCCATTTCCCCCCCATACTTCCAGCGCACATAAGCCTGCGAAACCTCCTCAATCACCTCAGCTTCATCAATTGCATGATTAGCGCGCATCGCCTCAGCATACTCCAAAGGCGTTTGAGCGCGAGGTTTTGCAAATCCCCGACTCGCCAAATCCTTCAACATTTCCTGATAAACCCCCTCCACAGCCGGCAACTTCCCCAGCCAACGACGGTAGCGCCACTTGCGCCACAGTTGCCAAATTAACCAGCCAATGAAGCCAAATGCGATCGCGCTAATCAAACCAGTAAACAACCCCACCCAGCCCTTCGCAAACTGCCCCAAAAACCAGCCCACAATCAAACCTATCCAGCCGAATACAAAAGCGAACACTGAATCTAAGCCACTTCTCAGAGGCGTTGGTAGCCAACCTGCTATCCACTTCCAAAACGACTCCAGCGCGCTAAAAGTCTGGTTATCTTCCACCGAAGCCGGAATCAAAGGATAACCGGGAATCGGATTAAAACCAAACCAGCCATTATTAGGAAAATACACTTCCGTCATCAAGAAAGCATCGGTATTTTTGACAATATACAAACCTGTAAACGGGTTGAATTCTCCAGTATCGAAACCGCCAGCCATGCGCGCCGGAATCCCGATCGACCTTAGCATGATTGTCAACACCGTCGAAAAGTGGTCTGGATATCCACCCGTCACCTTTTTGCCATCCTGAGTGTTTTGATAACCAAACAGAAAACCCTCGACTAAATCTTCTGTTTCCTCCAAATAAGGCAAGGCTTTTTCAATTTTATAATTAGGATTTTGCTTCAAATATTGAGCTAAATATAAAGCTTTTTCGTAGGGAGAATCGATCGCCCTTTCCGACTTTGATACTCTGGTTCTAGCCTGCAATATTTCCTCAGTTTTTGCCCGCACCTTTGCTGCAATTTTCGGCGGTACATCTAAATAGAACTTGCGAATGTTTTTCGGGTAATCAGTACCAGTTTTATTCAACAAATCCCGATCGCGAAAAGGCACATTAGAAATCACCGTATAAGTCAAACCTTCCGCCAATTCCACAGGCGATCGCAAACCCCCCTCCGCATCAACCGCCACATCCGTCGTCGGAAAATACAGTTCCTTGGGCTTGTTTAAAGCCGGAATCAAATTCGGTAATTGAGCAACAATCGTATAACTTTGAATCACCTCTTCAGTCCGAGGCGCATTCGGAAACGGATTCATAAAAAATTGAAAAGACCAGCGCGGTCTAGTCACCTTTTGAGCTTGTTCGTTGCGAGAAATTTCCCAACCCTGACCAGTGTATTTGTCAAAGCCTAATACGCGCCAAAAACCCGCAGCTTGCGATCGCACTCGCATCACCACAGCCGGTTTCATTTCCCCCCGCAAATTTTGATTGATCCGCTGATTGAAACCATAATAAAAAGTAGAATCTACCTCTCCTGGCCCTTTATCTGGGTTTCTCCCCCTTCCTCCGCCAGTTCCTTTATTATTTCCGCCTCTGACATACCCCGGATTTAGGATGCTACGCGAGTCAAACTCGCCTTTATATTCAATTGGAGCACTGACCGGAAAAGTCCGCAACTGATAGCCAGGGAGACGCGGCAAAAACGCAAAAATAGTCAGCCCCAACCCGATAGTTATCAGCAACAATAATCCCAAATACTTGGGGGATAAAGTAGCCGCAAATAACGACCAGTTATTGTTTTTCTGTTTCTCTTTACCTTCTAGGTTCTGCTTTTTATCTTCTATTTTCGAGAGTCCCAAGCGCGATCGATAATCCAACACCAAAGTCGGAAGCGAAACGGCCAAAAATAGCAACAGCATCGGCCCAAAAGTCAAGGTTTGGCTGAGAGTCCCTGCTACTCCCAACAAAATCAGCCCAATTACCATCGAGTAGCCTAAATCTTTGCGGCGCGGCAAATCGAAGCTGTGCAGCACTTGAAGTTGAATTAACAGTTGCGCCAAAACTAATCGTGTATCGTTCAACTCTCCTACCAAACGGCTGAAGAAAGCGAACAACGCCACCAGCATTCCAATGGCTATACAGAATTTAGCAGCTACATTGCGATCGCGGCGGCGATACCAACTCCAAGTTGCACCTACAATACTAACAGGCACTGCCCAAAGATTCAGATTCTCTTCAGAAGCAACATCCGTCGCCACAATTCCCACTATTACCAACAACTGAACTAGGATTCGCAGCAGTAAAGAATCCTCAATCACCGGCGGAGGCATTGCCTCAATCTGCTCCCACAGCTTACCAAAAACAGGTATATTTCGCAGGTTATCAGTTGTCATATGCACCCACTATATTTTCGATTTTCGATTTTCGATTTTTGATTTCCGATTGTTTATACCGATTGATTTCGGGGCTGATCCCCAAATTCATCTCAATAAAAACACTATTCAAAAATGCAAATCATTTGTACCAATCTAAGTCATTCGATTTTCGATATTTCTTACCGATTAATTTGGGGGCTAATTACCAAATTTATGTCAGTAAAAACACTTTCAAAAACGCAGTTATTTATTTAATTATTGCCTTTTTCGTTGCAATTCTAGACGGCCAAAGTAGGACGAATTGCAAACATCAAAGGTCTGGCATCGAAGTTTTGGAACCGAACTTCTAGTGCATAGGTTTTGTCAGGTTGCGGGTCAAACAACTCCACACTTAAATGACCTGAATTTGGTCGCTGTGCAGTTGCTTCAGTATTTTCTCCTTTGAGTTCCAAACTTCCTCCCCTCGGAAATTGACACTCAACTCTCAAAGAGGGCATCGGCTGTTCTGTGTCACTCCTAGACTGGTATTGGGCCTCTAGAGTTAGGGAACCCAATGCAGTCAGCCATTCTCGCGACACGGGTGGCTGATTTGCCGGACAATTCAAAGTTAGAGACTCAAGAATTTCCCGCGCGGCCATCAGCGATAGTACCATTTGTTGGTCGGTTCTGGCTGCTTCGTAATTCGGAAAATTCTCTATATCTAACTCTCCCCGCACAGCACCTCTGAGCACTAAACCGGCTAATTCGTTGAGTTCCTGAGATTGACCTGGAAACAAGCTATCTACAGCCTGAACTAATTTTGATCCTTCACGCAGCGACGACATTACCAGATTCTGACATGGTTCTAGCAGTTGTGCAAAAACCCCTTGGGCGATCGGAATTGGCAGGCGTCCCCATCTGATATTTTGCAGTTGGGGTGTCCAGAGGTGCAGGGGGGGAACCCATTGGGGGGCTACATCGTCTGGATAGTCGTGGTCGTAGCTTTGAATTTCTGTTTCCCAAGGAAACAGCGGTGGGTTAGATTCAATGGAGGCTCTGAGCCTCTCTTTTAACAAAGTCTGAAAACGATCTTGCACGGTGGTTATTTCTCCCATAGTCAGCGGTGGTGCGGGTTCATTGCTGTGAACTCCTACTTGATAGTCATATGGGTCTGGTTCGTCCCATTCCCAATATTCCCTCTCGGAATTCTCTCCTGTGTCGCCCCACTCTTGGGAGGGAAACGGCCCAGTGAAGTTTTCCTCATCTTCACTCAAAGCATTGGCAGGTGCTTCTAACATCCAGTTCAAAAAATGGTGCTCGAAAGCCTCTGCATCCCTGTTCGTTTCCTTATTCATCACTAGATGCCCCTTCTCCGGAATCTGATCGATTACGCAATTCCCAGGCCAGTTCCAACAACTTAAACCACCGTTTCTGGACCTGGGCTACCGTGCTGCTGAGGGTTTGTGCGATCGCTGAATCTGACAGACCCTGTTGCTTCAACTTTAGCAAACGCTGTCCCTCTGGGCCAATTTGCTCACCAAAAGTTTGCCACTCAGCAGGTAGCAAACCCAAATTTCGATCTAAATCTGCTTCTAGCCACTGGTGAACCAGTTCCCAGCGGTGAGACATCGCAAACCGGAGCAAATGGTATTTGAAGCGCTGCTGCAAATAGTCTCTTTGGCGGGGAGTGATGCCCAGAATTGCCTCTATTTCCTGGGTTGGCAAATCTTGCAACCTCAGCACAAAATAATCGGCGCATTCTGATTGGTTGCGCTCTTTCAAGTAAGCGACTAATTCGTCAATCACGTTCTGTCGCAGAGACTCTGACTCTTCACCGTTGGGGCGAATGGCAGCGGAACCTTGTCCGGCCATCGCTTCTCGCACCGAGTGTACTGAAGAGTCGTTCCAGGTTTGGTCAGAATCATTAGCCCCTCCGTCTGCGGCTTGTTCCATATCTACGGAGGTTTCTTTGGGCTGCTGCTGGGAAAATGTTTGAGCCCGTAAAATAATTAGTTGCTGGCTGCGGTTCCGAGGCAAAGGAATCCGCCGTTTGCCAAAGCGCTCTACAAATGCCATGTACTCTGCTAGTTCTAAGCGAGTGCGGGGGGTGTAGGTAGTTGGTAGTTGCGTTTCGCGCCGGAATGCTTTTAAAGCTTCCAGATAAAATCCTTGCAAAAAGTCTTTGATCAGCTCGATCCGCGCCTGGTAGCTAGACTGCACCTGGGGTGGAGTGATGTAGCGATAGACGATCGCGCTGAGGGTACTGTGTAATTCTATTCGCCCTGGCCCGGAGCCTAAATCATAATAATGAAGACATTGTTGCAAGCGGTGCTGGGCGAGGCCCTGGGCAGAACCTTCTATGTCTCCAGAGGCTTGAATCCGCTGGCTTTCTGTGCATATCCTGTTGACTTCTGCTGCGAGTCGTCCTGCTACATTCTGGCAGTTCTGCTCAGACGCGCGAGTGGACTTTTTGAGTTCGTCTAACAGCAGTTGAAAGATGGTTTCCACGCTCTGGCAGATTTCCCGCATGATTGTTTACAACTAACATTGAAATTAGCACATTCACGCGACTTTCGATTGAGGATTTTAGATTTGTGCGATCGCGGGTTGTCCCAGCTATCGCACACTTGGACGCGCACCTGCTAACCTGAGATTCTGAATATCAAATCTCAAATTGTACCCACCGATGGATTTAGATCTACAGATTCGATCGCTAATCGACAAAGCTCCCCCTGACGGTTCGACACCAGAAATTCTAGAGGCCATCGCCCCAGCGCTCAGGTTACTCGCCGAACAGCTTGAGCATCTCGAATACTGTATTTTGCAAAACTTCGACCAAAGTTGGGCGATCGTGCTTTTGAGCAATCTCAAGCAACCGGGGCAGGAAAAAAAGGTGATTTATGCCTGGACTACCCTGAAAGATGCCTCGCAGTCTATAGTTGCGGGCGATCGCCTCTTGCCCGTATTGATGCCTGTTACTCACATTTTATTTCAGATGCTGGCTCTAGAAGGTCTCGACAGTATCGTCTTTTTTGAAACTCCCGGCAATCTGGAAACTGGCACAGAAGTCCGTCGCGAGCAAGTTCAGAACTTAATTAATGTTTACTTGCAACAATATCGATCGACTCTACAGTCAAATTTTAACAATCTCCCGCCGGATATTGCATAGTTGGGAATTGGGAATTGGGAATTGGGAATTGGGAATCGGGAATTGGGAATTGGGAATTGGGCATTGGGAATTGGGGCATTGCTCTCCCACTCTCCCACTCTC
>NZ_NXIB02000051.1 GCF_002412335.2 Tychonema bourrellyi FEM_GT703 | reverse complement strand
CCAATAACTAATAACTAATAACAAATAACTAATAACTAATAACCAATTCCCAATAACTTCCCCTTCCAATATTATTTGCCCAATGAATCTTTCATTTTCTGTTTAGCCTGTTCCTTGATCGTGATTGCCTAAAACCCGCAATCTCGCAAATCTGCCCGCACCCCGCGTGAGAGTCTTTTATTGATATCGATGCAAAAAATCGCATGAATCTTACCGAGAATAAATTGTATTCAAAAATAGCGATTAATGGTACTTTGTTATTATTAGTATTTTTCATCACAATCGCAGTCAGCTCGATCTACGTTTCTAGCGAACATACTTTTTATTGGTGGGATTATGCTGGTTATAATAACGCTACAGTCGGTCTTGCCAATTCATTTCGAGAATCGCCAGAGAAGGCGGTACGTGCAGTTATAGAATCCCTTGCCAACGAAAAAAATCTGTTAATCTCGTTGCCTTTGGTGCCATTTATTCTATTATTTGGCGATTCTAGGTTGAGTTATATTCTCAGCGTATCCCTAATTTATGTAGTGCCATTTCGCTTGTTGTTGGGAGCGATTTCTGTGAAACTAATTCCTGTTTATCCCCGCCGAGTGTTTTGGTCAACTGTGTTGTTGAGTTTCCTAATTCCGATGAGTTGGATTCCGACTTTGCGGGGGTATCTAGATACAGGTGGCTGTGTGTTTGTAGCCTTGGCAATTTTAGTTTATCTGCATGATGTTAAGCTCAAATATTGGTGGCAAATCCTGTTAATTGGCTTTTCGCTGGCTATGGCGATTTTGTTTAGGCGACATTTTGCTTATAGTGCGATCGCATTTTTTGGTGCTGCTATACTCCAATATTTAATCGAGTTTATTTTAACATATAAAAATCTCAAAAATCAAGCTTGGAAAAACTTGTTTACATCTGGCATGAAATTGGGTTTAATTATGGCAACTAGCTTTGCTATTTTAATGCTGGTGGCGGGAGATTTTACGCGCAGTGCTCTAACGGTTGATTACCGCAATTTGTATATGGCTTGGAGTTTGCCAGTTAATGATATTTTAACTCGGTATGCTAATTTTTACGGTTTGGGAACTTGGCTGTTAGTAATGATTGGTTTTTCGGCTGGACTTGTTACTAGAATTCTGCTACCTTCGACGACTATTTTTATTGCAATATTTGGGATTTTGTCGCTGATTGAATGGCTTTTAGTGTTGCGTTATGGCTATTTGCACTATACAATTCATATTACACCGATCGCACTTTTAGGATTATCGGCATTTTTCTGGACAACTTGGCTGACACGACCGGGGAAAGTTCGGTATTTGATGCTGGGTGTGGCGGGTTTATATCTGAGTGTCAACGCAGTTTTGGGGCTGATTCCACTGAAACTGGATATTTCCAGACTGTTTATGGGGAATTTTCCGCCGTTAGTGCGATCGGACTACGGCGAAGTGGTAAAATTAGTTGAATTTCTGAGAAAAATAGCACCGAATCAAGAACCGATTTATATTGCCGGTGCCTCTAATAGTTTTAATGCTAATATCCTTAAACAAGCTAACCGTAAGTTGAACCCTCCCGAAGGTTGGTGGAAATTAAACACTCTTGGTAGGCCATTAATTGACTCTCGCGATACTTACCCGCTACCGGAGTTGTTGATTTCACAATATGTGGTAGTTGCTACGCCTTTTCAGCAAGTTTTGCTGAGTGATGAACAGGTTTTGCGATCGCACGAACAAGATGTTGTTAAAGTTGTATACGACGCTTTCACTCAAAATTGGGAAATTTCCCGCGATTTCCAGCTTTTGCCAGAACAGTTTCAGCTAGAAAATGGTGTCATAGTCAGAGTTTATCGGAGAATGCGCCCAAGTGCGATCGGCACAGCCATCAAAACTCTCAATGTCATGCAGCAGCAAATAGCCGAGAAGCCGGGGACTCAATTAGATTGGATCAGCTTAAATCAGTCAGTTTATACAAGTTCTAATTATCCCGTTAAAAAAGAATCTGATTACCTATATAATATTGTAACTCATCCAATTAAAAATACCAAGCAACTAGATACATCTTTTCTATATTTAGGTTCCCTATCCGAAAAAAAACAAATTTCCGGCAAACTCAATTTACCTAACAAACAATGTGAGGGAGTTTCCCTGCGATTGACTTTGTGGAACAATCAAGGTAAATTAATCAACTCCACCGAAACAGCTTATAATCTCACGGCTTCCCCAAAATTAAATCTATTACTTGAGGGAAAAAGTCCAAATTATCTACTACTTGAGGTATTGAGTACCAACAAACAAGATTTAACCAACCAATGTCAACTGGAAATTAACAATTTAGCCATATCAGCGCCAAAAAGTTGAACCGTCAATGCAGAAACATCACAAACCAGACTGGTATTTTAACTTATCCATCTATACCTTTGTTATCATCGGTTCATTAATAGCAGTAGGGTATAAATTCCCCATAGGAGGCAACTTTCCCGAATTGCCACAAATCCAACATCTCCTAAATCCTGAACTATACAAAAATGACTATCATGTTCAGGAAATGGTTAAATTCAATCCGAGATATTACTATTATCATATCATTTATTTGTTGGCAAGTCTAGGATTAAGTATTCCTTTAGTGCATTTTATTTATCAATTCCTAGCCTTTGCTTCAGTTGTCCTAGCTTGTCATGCCATTATCAACATATATACTAATGCTAAACTGCCCGCCGCAGCCATGACTTTCTTATGTTTAGCATCCTCATTTACAGATGTTGGTAACACGCTGATATTTTCCACCAAATCAGTACCGAGTACCTTTGCAATGGGTTTCGCAATCTGGGGAATCTATTTTAGTTTGCGTCAGAAATGGCTAGCAGGATATTTCTGGTTTGGACTAGCTTGTTTGTTGCAATTTTTAGTTGGTTTGTTGCCGGGGTTAATGATGATGCCGGTGTTAATTATGGAATCCGTAAGACAGCGAAGGTTCAAAAACGTAATTTTGGCGATCGCAATTTTAGCCACATTAGCAAGTATCGTATATTTACCAATGTTGCTAACAGGTACTACTGGCACTCATACTATGAATAATGCCGATTTTGTCTACATCCACGCAAACATCCGTAATCCTCACCATATCCTACCATCAAATTGGAATGTCGGCAACAATTGGTTAAACTTTATATTTTTAATCCTTGGTGGTTTACTTTGCATCAACAATACAAATGAACTGCGAAAAGAAGACAAAATTAACTTTGCGATAATTATTGCCACATCAATTTTCGCCCTGCTGTTAAATTATCTATTTGTAGAAGTTTACCCAGTGGCTTTGATTGCCAAACTCCAGTTAGCTAGAACCGTACCTTTTGCCCAAATAATTATCTTTATCGCCATCAGTTTGCTAGTCAATAGACTTTACAAAGCAAAACAGTTAGCTTTGAGTTTGCTGCTGTTAATTATCTTCACTTTACCTAACCGAGGTATTTTATTTTTAGCCTTATTTGTATTTTTATCAATTTGCCAAACCCCAAAATATACAATTCCCAAACGCTACAATATTTTGCCGTGGATTTTCACAGCCGGAACATTAATTTTTAGTTTGATATATCCCCTGACTAATTCAGGAGAAATAATAGAACGCCTAATTAGTATGCCAGTTCTTTTTTCAATTATTGCCTTTCCTTTCATCTTGGAAAATCTATCAATTTCTACAGCAATCAAACAGGTTCTAACCAATATATTAGCCTTCCTAACTACCAGCATCTTAATTTTGGGAATAGCCGGAATCCTCCCCAAACCAATGTTAGATATATTTCAAACCAGAGTCAATATCAATGCCGTTCCCACAGACGACTTAAACCAATTAGCTTTACGTTTCTCACAAAGCAGCAATCAAGATGCACTCATATTAATTCCGCCATCTGTCACCAGTTTTCAATACTTTTCACAAAGAGCAATTGTAGTCAACTTCAAGAACTTTCCCTTAACAGAAAAAGGCATCAAAGAATGGCAAAATCGCATGGAAACCGTGTTAGGAGTCCCCTTGAATCCGCAAATGATTTGGGGCGGAAATGACTTATTTAGTCGCCGTAACAGTGCTGATTTAGTGCAAGTAGCCAGAAAATATCATGCCGATTATATCTTGACTCGTACTGACTGGCATCCAAATATTCAAGGGGAAATCGCCGACAAACAAGGCAAATGGATATTGTATAAAATTAGGTAATTGGGAATGGGGAATTGGGAATCGGGAATGGGGAATGGGGAATGGGGAATTGGGAATGGGGAATTGGGAATGGGGATTGTGGCACAGGCATCTTGCCTGTGACTTATAGAGAATTGGGAATTGGGATTGTGGCACAGGCATCTTGCCTGTGACTGATAGCGCTGAAAACATTGCTATTATTGCATTTTTCTTCTTCCTTCTTCCTTCTTCCTTCAAAATTCAGAATCATCAATAATTTCACAAATCTGCTTATCCACATAATCAGCATCCACATTCCGCGCCATCAACTCCGCCAAAATCCCCAAAGAAATCAACTGTACCGACAGGATTGTACACAAAATCCCAAAAAATAGCAAAGGTCGATTCCCGATCGGACCAAAATTCATCCCCGCCAAATTCAAAAACCAAATAACAATCAAATAAGCAAGGGAAACAAAGCCAACCAAACCAAAAGATAAACCCAAACCTCCAAACAAATGACCAGGTTTCTGCAAATAATGAGTCGTCGCCAACACCGTCAACAAATCAATAAAACCCCGCGCATAACGTTCCCAGCCATAATTAGATTTACCATGCTTTCGCGAATGGTGTTCGACAACCACTTCCCCAATCTTGAAACCCAAATTATTTGCTAAAGCTGGAATATATCGGTGCAATTCCCCATACAATTTAATCGATGCTAAAACTTCCTTGCGATAAGCTTTAAAACCGCAATTCATGTCGTGCATTTGTACTCCAGTCATCAAACACGCCACAGCATTAAATAACTTGGAAGGTAAAGTTTTAGAAATTGGATCATTCCGCTTTCTTCGCCAACCAGAAACCAAATCAAATCCCAATTCTAAGTGGTCTAAAAATCTGGGAATTTCCGCCGGATCATCCTGAAGATCAGCATCGAGAGTAAAGATAATTCTCCCTGCTGAATTGCGAAATCCGGCAGCAAGGGCGGCCGATTTGCCAAAGTTTCGACGCAGTTTAATCGCTTTAATTAGTTTGGGATTATTCTTGGCTAAATCTACGATTTCTCGCCAAGAATAATCGCGGCTACCATCGTCGATGAAAATCACTTCGTAATTGTCAATTCCGGTTTGGGACATGACTATTTGAATTTTTTCAAATAGTATTTTTAGGGTAGCTTCTTCGTTGTGAACTGGGATGACGAAACTGAGGTCTTTTTGCATGATTTGTTTAAACGCAGAGGGCGCAGAGAGGAGAAGTTAGAGGAGTGTTTATCTAAGTTTTTTTAGTTGTTATTGATAGTTTGAGAATTTCGCAAAGCTATCCAGCCTTCGCGGTTTTTAAATGATGCGTATGCTGTTAATAATTTGTCGGTTGGTGATGTTTGAATGTATCCTCTCCAAGCTGCGGATTTGTAGCCAGGACCAAACAAGTTAACTAAATCTGGACGGGGAAATCCTGACATAGCGAAACCTCGAACGACATTTTCTTGGTTGAGAATGGCAATACATTTTACATTGTTTTCGGGGTCTCCTACCCAGCCAATTACTCTGGCGGCGCTGGGTGCGAGTTTTGTGACTATATCAAAGTATCCTGGTACTCCATCTTTGGGGACTGACAGTAAATTTGAATCTATTTTCGTATCTAATGCTGCACAGAAGTTATGCTTTTTGACATCTCGGTTAAATGGCACTAAATTGTGAGTTTGTAAGGCATCGATTAACCCGATGAAAGCTGCTGGTCTATTGCCTATTTTTTCTTTAATTAATGTTACGTCGGTGATGCCTAATTGCAATGATAATGCTACTAATGGTTGATAGGTTGCTCTGCGCGCGATCGCACTTGCGGTCTCTCCTCCCACACCGTACATTAAAATGACTGCAACTGTGGCGATTCCTAAGAGTGGTGTCAGCCAACGTGTTTGCATTCTGGGAGTTGGTTGTAACTGCCGCACGCACAATACTGTCAGCACAAATGTACTCATCCAAAACAGTGCTGGGAGTGTGCCGTAGCGCGAAGCTGTGGCTTGTTCGACTCCAAAGCCCGATCGACTAACTGCGGCCATTAACGCCGTTTGTAGCGTATAAATCTGGATGGATAGCCACGGTAGCCACTCCGCGCGATCGCTCTTTTTACCAAACAACCAATAACCCACAAAACCCGTTACAGCTATCAAACCAATTATACCAATGATCGATGCAATAATCACATTTTCACTAAATATTCCACCTAAATAAGTGGGAATATATTCGAGAGTTTTGAGCGGGTTTATTTTGGTTAAAGATGGGTGATGAGTTGGAGTTTTATAAGTTAAAAAGTAAGTGCCAATTACCGCAATTGAAGTACCAAAATATAAGTAAGTAACTTGGCGGGGAAACCGCAGAATAACCGCCGCCGCACACAATATCGGCCACAAAGCTAAAGGAGTGCTGTAACTAATACAACCTAAAATCCCAAAAATGATACTGCCAATTACCCACTTATTTTGTAATAGACATCTCCTAAAAAGCCTGTTTTGAACAGGCAGGATGCCTGTTCCACAAGAATTATGCGAGATGTCTAATGACGAGGGTGGGAACGGGGGCACCGCCCCTACGGACAAATTTTTCGCATAAAATTGTAAACAGAATATCGAACAAATTACAAATAGGTTAGCAATTATCCAATGCACACCGCTAAATCCCCGCATCCAATTATGAGCCGCCGCCGGAGTAAAATTAAAAATAGAAATACCCACTACAACTAAGATAAATTGCAGCGGAAAATGCCTTAATTTTAACGGTAGCAAAGCAATTAATACATGGCACTGAATCAAAGCTAAAAACCAGCCAGTTAAACATAAACCAATATTTGAACCTTGGGTAATAACTATATTCAAAGCATAGATAATTGCCGGAATCAAGACAAAATGCTCGTTGGCCCGAAATATCCAATTAAAAGGATTAGTAGAAAAACCATCTACTGAATAGAAATTCCATGTCATCCACCAATAGTCAAAATTAGACAAGTCTCCAGCTTGCGATATCAGGTACAAAATATATGATGCTGGGATCATAATGCCCAAGACTGACGCAGAAATTAAAACATATTGTGGATTGATTTTCATCTAATTTAGGAACACAAATGGTGTGGACTTAGGGGGTGAGTTTAAAGTACAGGATTTACGCACTTCGATCAAAGAAACCGGGTTTGAACAGGCAAGATGCCTGTTCCACAATCTTTAGATATCTTCTGAAAAGCCAGCTTTGAACAGGCATCTTGCCTGTTCCACAAGAATTATGGGATATGTCTTTTCGTTACAGCCCGCAGATTCGGTAAAAAACCCGGTTTCTCGCTTCTTGCAAAACTCACCCGTCAATTTTTACTTCACTTCTCTTGCCAGCATTTGCCGGAGTCCTTGCCGCCAATAAGGAGGATGTGTGCTTAGGATTCCTGATATTTTCACAGCAGAAAGAACAGAAAAAGCCGGACGTTTTGCAGGTGTTGGATATTCCGAGGTTGTGATGGGAATTACACGCTGGATCTTTAGGGGACAGCCAAGTTTTTCGGCTTCTTCAAAAATGGCGATCGCAAAATCATACCAACTACAAACTCCGCTGTTTGTATACTGGTAAGTTCCGAAAAGTTCCGGCTTAATCTGAGGAATAATTTGCGAAATTGCCGCAGCTAAATCACCCGTCCAAGTAGGACTTCCGATTTGATCTGCGACTACCCGAATTTCTTCCCTGTCTTTTCCCAACCTCAACATAGTTTTGACAAAATTGCCTTTGCCACTATTGCCATAAACCCAGGCTGTTCTAATAATAATATGCCGATTTCCGGCTTGTCTAATTGCTTCCTCGCCAGCTAATTTTGACTTGCCGTAAATTCCCAAGGGATTCGTAGCATCAGTTTCTTTATAAGGAGAACCCTGACTGCCATCAAATACATAATCTGTGGAAATATGAATCAATGTCGAACCCAGTTTTTCGCATTCTTCTGCTATAATTCCGGGAGCAACCCCGTTGACTGAGTATGCTAATTCTGGTTCGCTTTCTGCTTTGTCTACCGCAGTGTAAGCACCGGAATTCACGACTAAATCTGGTTGAATTTCAGCTATTACTTGACGAATACTTTCGGGTTGTGACAAGTCTAGGCGAGTGCGATCGACTGCAATCACCTCTCCCAAAGATAATAAAATTGGGTGCAATTCTTGAGCGAGTTGTCCGTTACTACCTGTGAGTAAGATTTTCATTATCTAAAACACCTGAGCTCTTTTCAATGTTTGTCCGGCATTGTCTTTAGCTGATAAGATTGGTTTTGCACCATCCAGCGGCCAATCGATCGCCAAATCGTGGTCATTCCACAGGATACACCGCTCGTGACTCGGTGCATAGTATTCTGTAGTTTTGTACAAAACTTCAGCAGTTTCAGAAACCACTAAAAAGCCGTGAGCAAATCCTGCTGGCACCCAAAGTTGTTGCTTATTTGTAGCACTCAACATACAGCCCACCCACTTTCCAAAAGTCGGTGAACCTTTTCTAATATCTACAGCTACATCAAATATTTCGCCACTAACTACCCGCAGCAATTTGCCTTGAGGTTGCTGCAATTGGTAGTGCAAGCCGCGCAGCACATTTTTAGACGATTTGGAATGATTATCTTGAACAAATTCTCCCGTCACGCCTGTTTTTTCGGCAAAAGCTTTGTAATTAAAACTCTCAAAAAAGAAACCGCGATCGTCTCCGAAAATTTTCGGCTCAATTATCAAAACTTCCGGTATTTCGGTAGATATAACGTTCATAGTTGGCTGTGAAAGTGATAAACTCATACTTACTGAATGCTATTTTACTATGAAAGCTGACGCATATCTCAAAAAATTATACACCAATCGATTTGATTCCAGACAAATGCAAGCCAAGGTAGTGCTTTGGAAAGTCTTAGTTGACGATTTTTTGCAAAAATATGTTCCTTCCCAATCATCAGTTTTAGATATTGGTGGGGGCTACTGCGAGTTTATCAACCAAATTCGGGCATAGAAAAAATGCTTAATTGACCTCAATCCTGATTCCAAGTTATTTGCTAATCCTGATGTTGAAGTGCTGAATATTGATGTTTTGAATTTGGGCGATCGCACTTTGTTTACGGAACATTTTGACCGCATTTTTATCTCTAACTTTTTTGAACATTTGAGCAATAAAGAAGAACTTATACAAATAATTTTATTTTGCTTTGATGCTCTCAAGCCTAACGGTTCTCTTTTGGTTATTCAGCCAAATTTCAAATATTCTTACAAGGAATACTATGATTTTATTGACCATCAATTACCGATTACACATTTATCGCTGCAAGAGCTTTTAGAAACTGTTGGTTTTGAAATAGATCTAATGATACCGAGATTTTTGCCATTTTCTACTAAAGGCCGACCGGCATCGCCGTTGCTGTTAAAGATTTACTTGAAATTGCCTTTTTTGTGGCAGTTTTTGGGGGGACAAATGTTTGTCAAAGCATCGAAAAGGAGGTAGAAATTCCGATCGGGTACTCAGTGGTTGAAACCGCTACTACACAAACGAAGTGTGCCTGCGCGGACTAATAACTTACGGGGAACCACTTATTATTCCTTACTCAATTTTTGTATTTGTAGTTGCACAAAATTCATGATCTGCACAACTACAAACCAGGAATTAATGATTAGCAATACTGACTTCATAAATTTTATGACGCAGTGCTTGAATTTACAAACTAGCAAACAGTTTGTCCCAAGTTTTGCCCCCCACAATTCCGTCTACGGGAAGGTGAGCTTGTCGCTGAAATTTTTTGACTGCTGTGAGAGTTGTAGGGCCAAATACGCCGTCAATTACGATGGGCTGTGGACACAAACCTCGCGCGTTTAATATTTTTTGCAGCTTCTTGACATCTTCCCCTCTCGATCCGTGTTTTAAAATCCTTTTGTGTGGTTTATGGGATTTCCTTTGGGGTTCGTGGCAATCGTTTGTGTGACAAGCTTCATCGCCGCCCGATGCATAGTTTGCTCCACCTATTCCAGTCAAGACTAATAGGACTAGAACTGCTAGTAAAATAGAAAAAGTCTGTTGTCCAACCATAGTTTCCCTGTTAATTGTATCAATCGTATTTTGCGTGTTTGCCGATCGCCTTTGAGAGTGATCAACCTGATTTCTGGGATAGAGCTATCTCATCTCAAGCGATCACGTTTCTGGCAAGAGCCACCAGACATTCTACAAGATAAGTGGTCGCACTGCAAAATCTCCGATCGTGCAAGTTAAATTTTGTTGCTCCTTGGTAGCGACAAAGCCAACAATTACTTCGCAAGCAACTGCAACTGTCAGCATTACCAAGTTTCTCGCCAAGGGGTAATCGCAAACGTCATCATTTGCCGGTGAGGGAACGCGATAGTGTTGGTTCCAAATTATTTCGGAGTAATCGGCAGCTAATCCGACGTGAACGCAGGGAATGTCAGCACTGGTACTGTAATCTTTGAGCGCTTGTCGTCCTACACTGTTGTCAAAAGTATCGACGATCGCGGCGCTGTTGGCAAGCCTGCGATCGCTATTTGCGGATGTCAATTCTTTTGAGTGCGCCTCTATTTTGACTCCCAAAGCGCGGTAGAGGTTGTTGGCGAGAATTTTGGCTTTGAATGCGCCGACATCCGATCGATAATAGGGTTGAGTGGACAAGTTGCGTTCTTCGATGCGATCGCGATCGACTACTCTTAACTGACAAAATCCCGATCGCGGCAAATTTGGTTCATCAACTACCCCCGCAATTTTCTCATTAACTGGCTTAAAAATACCCCATCCTTCAAAGTTGCGAGGCTGCGGTTTAAACGTGTAAATCATTCCATCTATCCTTGTCCGCACCCTTCCCCCTCCCACGCAAGGTTCGAGGAATTGGGTATCGAGGAGCTTTCCTTCTTGGGCGGCAAGTTGGTTGAGGATTTTGCGGATATCAGTCATTGGGATTTGAGATTTGAGATTTGAGATTTGAGATGTGGGATTTGGGATATTGACATCGATCGAGATGCTAATTTAATATTGGTTAAGTACCCAAATTTAACTCTGTAAAGGTAGCGAGTAAATATGTTCCAAAAGCTCTTTTCTAAGTGTGTTATAGCAACAGTTTTGACACTGCCAATCCTGCTATGTACCCAGACAGCTCAAGCTCAGAATAAGCACGGAGCTACTGCTTATTCTGCCACTTCTGACACCACAGGTATAAGTTGGGATCATGCTACAGAAAAAGCAGCACTAGACGCAGCAGTAGCCGCCTGCAATCAACAAAGCGGAGGGGCTAACGACTGCAAACCGTTGACATCAAATACTAATAATTGTGGAGCTATTGTCGTTGGTAAAGGAGGAGCTGGTGCGGGTTGGGGTGACGATAAAGCATCAGCAGAAGCTCAAGCTCTGGCGGCTTGCAGCGAATTACCAGGGGGCAGTTGTAAAGTGCAGCTTTCAGTTTGTAATAAATAATTAAAGTGTTTAAAAAAGAGTGAATTTTTAGGGTATTAAAAATTCACTCTTTTCTGTTTTTGAGGACTTTTGATCGCATCTTTAAATGTCGGTGTGCCATCAGCACCTTACCCTGGATAATCTCCCATTTCAGAAGTAACGGCATCCGGTTTGAGCAAACTTTCCAATCTATCTTTCGACCAATATTCAGTTGGATAAGCGACTGCAATAATATCTGAAAGTCGAATCAGCCAACTGACTTGCCCGTAAGAATCGTTATTTTCCCCGTGTTCGCTAGGAGGAACAATTACCAGAATTTCCGCAAACTCCCCGGACAAATTAATAGGGATGCCGCCGAAACTGCTATTATTTGTTTTCATCCAAACTTTACTGCCTCTATCGAGAGCTTCTTGCAGTCGTTGGGAGAGCAAGCAGGATTTTTTGACCTTAGATTTTTTTCCCATAGTTCAAGCTTAAGTAGTTGTACTGTGTGTTAAGATCCAGGCGATCGTATTTTTACTGACTAAACGCACAAAAGCAAAAAGGGCGATCGAGCTCGCTGCTCATTATGCTATTCTATAAGAAATTGAGTTATTGCGATCGGCATAAAGATTTAATTATAGGACTTACGCAAAAAACCCGGTTTCCGACCAAAATCGTGCATCTTTATGACAGATATTGATATATAGCAATCCTAAATCATTTGTGAACTTCTTACGCCCTCCCCTTAATAAGGGGAGGGTTGGGGTGGGGTGAAAATCTTTACGACTCATTTAGGATTGATATAGAAACCGGGTTTTTGACCCCTTGTGTATCCGGGAGTGAGTTACGAAACAGCGAAATCGCCTAAGCCGTGTTAATTTATCAGCTTCCTTAGATATCGCCTGGTCTATCCCGCGATCAAAAGCCGTATAATTGGCTGCATATTCCCCAATCGTTTAAACAAAAAAAATGAAATGGCGAGAGCAAATTAATTTCGATACCAAAGTACCAGCCAAACCCGCTGTTCCAGAAACTCGGTTATCTGTAGAATTTCTGCTAGGGCTGTTTGCTGCGGGATGGACGGAACAACAGGTGTTAGAAAAATATCCTGCACTGACTTTGGAAAAGTTGCGCGCGGCTTTGGCTACTGCTGATTCAGGGTTACTTTCATCTATAGCAAATCCTGAGTTACTAGAAATGATCCAGAGAACCAGAGAATAATTGAGAATAGCACTCATCCGGTTCTGTACCGCCCTTTTTTGCTTGAATGCCAAAGGTAGTTGAACCCAAATTTCCAGAAGCTGCTGATTTGCTCAACAGGCTCAAAGCTCAGCGCAAAAAATCTAAGGCTGACTTGGCTAATATAGAAGCAGTTTCAGAAATACTAGAAAACCATTAGTGCGAAAATTGAGCGGAAAAGGTCTTTTCTGACTATAGAATTAACCCAGAACCCTTGATAGAAAAGACATAAAAACGACGGAGAGGGTGGGATTTGAACCCACGGAACCTTTCAGTTCACCTGATTTCAAGTCAGGCGCATTCGACCACTCTGCCACCTCTCCTGGTGCATAAATTTGATTATACCAGCAGTTGCCACTAACTACAAGCAGTTGCAGATTCAGTTTGGCGATAAAGAATTTGTTCTCTTTCCACAGCGAAATCTTCACCTACCCAAACCTGAGAGACTTCCGATACTACTCCTGTTTCCAGGCGCACGATCGAGAAATTCCGCAGTTTTGAGCACTCTCTCTCCACAATGCGCGGTACACTGGCCGCATTCAAATAAACCGTACCCTCAGCACTCACCACTGACTTCCGAAACTCGTGCTTGACGTGCCGCAGTTGATGGTGCATATGACCAAAAGTTACCAGAGGTATGTGTTTCCCGGAATTACGAGTTTTGTCGATCGCCTCCGCAAAATCTGGGTCGCCCCAATCGCCTCCCAGTGGCTTCCAATCTCGCCCACAGAGGTCGCCCGGAGCCTCTCCCAACCCCTTCGGGCCTGTGTGACCCAAAAAAATCACATTTTCGCAGTCCGCGTCCGCAGCAGCCCCTGCAATCAGTCTGGCCGACTCTGCAAAACTCTCTACCCCAAACCACTCCGAGTAAAAATCGTTGTACTTCCAATCCGATCCACCCCAAGTAAACGGGCGACTTCCTACCACAGTTACGCCCAATTCGGGAAAATCTCGCTTAGAGTAACCGACGTGGGCTTCTCCCATCAAGTCTATTTGCTGTTTGACTCGATTTTCTAGTTGGCGATCGTAGGGACACTTACTTCGGCCCCAATCCGTTGCGGTGTACCAAGCGTCATGGTTTCCAAATACCGCGGCTTTCGGAATGTCCAATTGGGCGATCGCGCGTACCACCTCCACCGACTCATTCCCAAAATCCCCCACAAACAGCACCAAGTCAGCACCCAGATGCTTCAGGGCCTCGCCATCTTCCGGTTCCCACAGATCGTGAACATCCCCCACAACCGCAATTTTGATCGATTTAGTCTGATTCATTTGCTTTCTCATGTGCGATCGCTACCCCTCTTATCAGGATAGGAAACAGCGACCAGTTTTTTGCGCTCTCCCCCAAGCAATTTTAGATTTTAGATTGGCTCAACAGAACTGCCAGTTATTTTTGGTGAATTCAACTAGAATTAAAATTACCCAAAAAATGGGTCTAAAGCCCCGTCCTTATAGGACGGCTTTAATTCGAGTGTAAAGATTCTTGAAATAATCGATTTATAGAAACACCTAATCGTAAAAGTGATAGAATTATGCCATGATTGTACTAGAGTTTAAGTTAAAAGGCAAACCACAGCAATACCGGGTCATAGATGAAATGATTCGCACAGCTCAGTTTGTCCGAAACAAAGCTCTCAGATATTGGATCGACAATCAAGCAGTTAAGTTAGTCGATCTCTACAAACAATGCGCCATCATGGCGAAGGAGTTTGAATGGGCCCGAAAACTTAACTCAATGGCACGTCAAGCTTCAGCGGAACGGGCAATTTTTGCTATTCAACGTTTCTTTTCTAATTGTAAAGCTAAGAAGCCTGGGAAAAAGGGATATCCACAATTCAAAAAACACACTCATTCCGTAGAATACAAAACATCAGGATGGGCGCTTTCCACCGACAAAAGATGTCTAACATTCACAGATGGTTTTGCTGCGGGAACCTTCAGATTACTAGGTAGTAGAGATTTGCATTTCTATGCACCCAAGGAAATCAAACGAGTCAGAGTAATTCGTCGCGCTGACGGTTACTACGCTCAGTTCTGTATTAATGTAGAGCGAACAGAAGAAATAGTTCCTACGGGGAAGATGATTGGCATAGATGTGGGGTTAAATCATTTTTATACCGATAGTGCAGGAGAAACAGTTCCAAATCCTCGACATTTGCGTAAAAGTGAAAAAGCTTTAAAGCGGTTGCAGAAACGAGTTTCTCGAAAAAAGAAAGGTTCCAGTAATCGTAAGAAAGCAATCAATAAGTTAGGCAGAAAACACCTGAAAGTCAGTAGGCAACGTAAAGACTTCGCCATTAAGACGGCGTTGTACGTGGTGAAATCTAACGATTTCGTAGCCTACGAAAATCTTCAAGTGAGAAATATGGTAAAGAACCATAAACTTGCTAAATCAATTAGCGATGCAGCATGGTCACAGTTTGCCCAATGGTTGGAATATTTTGGAAAAGTGTACGGTAAAACAGTGGTTGCTGTTGCACCTCAGTACACTTCCCAAGATTGTTCAAGTTGTGGAAATCGTGTTCAGAAATCGCTCTCAGTTAGGACTCATATTTGCCTGTGTGGCACGGTGTTAGACCGCGACCATAATGCAGCCTTGAATATTCTAGCGAAAGGACTGAAGGAAGCTGGCATTAGTTCAAATACGGTGGGGCACACCGAAATTAACGCTTGGGGACAGACCGACCTCTACTCGTTGGTGGTGACATCAATGAGCAAGTTGACTGATTGATCCAAGAATCCCCCTTTAGGTCACGCCGGGGAGTGTCAAACTTTAGCTTTCTTCGCCACCTTCCCCGGAATATTCTAACTGTGTTTACCACCATAACTTCTCCGAACTTGACCGAAACCAGACTGCCCGACGACTTGTTTGCCGCTATTAACGCCCTCAAACAAGAGTTGAACGCCGTCATTCTCGCCCATTATTACCAAGACTCGGATATCCAAGATATCGCAGACTTCATTGGTGATTCCCTAGAACTTGCCCGCAAAGCCGCCAACACCAACGCCGATGTGATAGTTTTTGCCGGCGTTCATTTCATGGCGGAAACTGCCAAAATCCTTAATCCCCATAAATTAGTATTGTTACCAGACTTGAATGCTGGGTGTTCCCTCGCTGAGAGTTGTCCTCCCGAAGCCTTTGCAGCTTTCAAAGCCGATCGACCAGGACATTTGGTAATTTCTTACATTAATTGTACCGCTGAAATTAAGGCAATGAGCGACATAATTTGTACCAGCTCCAACGCCGTCAAAATTGTCAATCAAATTCCCGAAAATCAGCCGATAATTTTTGCACCCGATCGCAATCTTGGTCGCTACGTCATGGAACAAAGTGGCAGACACATGGAACTTTGGCAAGGCGCTTGCATCGTCCACGAAAACTTCTCAGAAAAAAAGATAGTTCAACTCAAAATAGAAAATCCCGAAGCTGAAATAATTGCTCACCCAGAATGCGAACCTCCCGTACTTCGCCATGCCAATTATATCGGCTCCACCAGTGCTCTGCTCAAATATTCTGAAGCTAGCGATCGCCAAGCTTTTATTGTAGCAACTGAGCCGGGAATTATTCACCAAATGCAAAAGCAATCACCTCACAAACACTTTATTCCCGCACCTCCCAACAATAATAGTTGTGCTTGCAACGAATGCCCGTATATGAGATTGAATACTTTGGAAAAATTGTATCTAGCCATGAAAAATCAAACACCTGAAATTACCATGCCTGAACATCTGCGAATAGCAGCTTTAAAGCCAATTCAGCGAATGCTAGAAATGAGCTAATAGTTGACTGTTGACTGTTGACGGTTGACTGTTGACTGTTGACGGTTGACTGTTGACTGTGTTTTAGGATCAATTGGGTGTATAGCATACATTAGGGAATTTATTTGAAAATTTTGGACTATCAATGATTTCAGAACAACTAATTATTTTCACTCGCTATCCAGTACCGGGTAAAGCCAAAACGAGACTAATTCCGGTATTAGGAAAAGAAGGTGCAGCCAACCTGCATCGCTTGATGACCCAACGGACGATCGCCACCTCCCACGTCCTCCAAAAATCGCGCCAATTATCGGTAGCAATTCACTACACAGACAGCAGCCAGCAACTCATGGAAGACTGGCTGGGAACCGATATAATCTATCACCAGCAGTCGGAGGGAGATTTGGGTGCAAGAATGAGTGCAGCATTGCAAAAATCTTGGGATTTGGGGATTGACAAAGTAGTCATTATCGGTACTGATTGCCCGAAATTGAAAACAGAAATTATTGCTAAAGCTTTTGATGAACTCAGTGAGCAAGATTTGGTTTTGGGGCCGGCACAAGATGGAGGTTATTATCTGATTGGGCTGCGTCGAAGAATACCGGAATTGTTCGACGGGATGAAGTGGGGAACCGATGAGGTATTTGCTGATACGCTGGCGATCGCCCAAAATCTAGGTTTAAATATTGCTGTTCTTCCTATTTTGGCAGATATCGATCGACCAGAGGATCTCCTCGGCTTAGATATCAATATTTTGTATGCCTGAAATTCCCAATCTCAAAATTTCTATTATCATTCCAGTATTAAACGAAGCTTCTACGATCGCGCCAGTCATCTCCACCGCCCGCAATGCCGAAAATGTCGAAATAATTGTCGCTGACGGTGGTAGCAGTGACGGTACTGTTGAAATAGCGAAATCTTTGAGCGATCGGGTGATCTCCACCACTCCAGGCCGGGCCACCCAAATGAACGCAGGTGCTGCGGCTTCAACAGGAGACATCCTGCTGTTTCTCCACGCAGACACTTATTTACCTGACGGCTATGACACGGGCGTGCGTCAAGCACTAGGGAACTCGTCCATAGTAGCGGGAGCCTTTGAACTCAAGATTGATGCGGCTTTACTGAGTCTGCGGCTAGTCGAAATAGGTGTAAGATGCCGATCGCACCTACTGCAAATGCCCTACGGGGATCAAGCAATTTTCCTGAAAACGGTTACTTTTGAGCAAATGGGCGGTTTTCCCAAGTTGCCACTCATGGAAGACTTTGAATTTGTGCGCCGATTGAAAAAACAAGGCCGCATTGAGATATTATCCATGCCGGTACTGACTTCCGCCCGTCGGTGGCAGCAGGTTGGGGTACTCAAAACCACTGTCATCAATCAAATAGTGATTATTGCTTATTTTCTGGGAGTATCGCCCGATCGCCTTGGGGAATGGTATAGAGGAAAAAGGAAAAATTATTCTAAAAACTAAAGAAAAGTAAACTTTTCTAAAGCTGGCTGTCAATTATGTAAATAGGCTACACGTCCCTGCGTAAAATATGACTTGAACGCCTCAACTTTCTTTGATACCGAGGAGAAACTAAATATGGCTGATCCAAGAAATGCAGAACTTATTCAACCCTTTAACGGCGACCCATTCACAGGTCATCTAGCAACCCCAATTAGTGCTTCTGATTTTACCAAAGCATTCATTGGCAACTTACCCGCCTACCGTAAAGGACTCTCTCCCCTAGTTCGAGGCCTAGAAATTGGCTTAGCACACGGTTATTTTCTTGTCGGCCCAGAAGTTGTCTTCGGACCCCTGCGGGACTATCCAGAAGCAGCTAATCTTGGTGGACTAATTACAGCCCTCGCTTTAGTTCTCATCGGTACATTAGGTATGTCTGCCTATGGTTTGGTATCTTTCCAAGAGAACAAAACCTACGCCAGCGCTAATCCTATGACTCCCGAAGCGCTAAAAACCGGTGAAGGCTGGAGCCAACTCACCGCTGGTTTCTTCGTTGGTGGTATGGGCGGTGTCTTTGCTGCCTATTTCTTACTCGAAAACTTGAAGGTCGTCGATGCCATGTTCCGTGGTTTAGTCAACTAGACTGCACTCCGAAAGATCTCTGTTGCAACACACTAACTTTAGCTGGGAGAATTTGATATGACAGGTTCATACGCTGCTGCTTTTTTGCCTTGGATTTTGATTCCGCTAGTTACCTGGGTGATGCCAATTGTGGTAATGGGTTTGTTATTTATCCACATTGAAAGCGACGCCTAATTGTTGATTTTTGCGATCGGGCAAAACTGAATTTTGACGATTGACGGACAACTGCTGTGAGGCTCATACACCTACCCTAACCAGTAGGTGCATGAGCCTCACAAATTGATTTAAAAATAAAAATATTTCCTTATTTCAAGCCGTTAGAAAGACCGTATCAAGGGGGCGAACAAATCGAATTGCCTATTCCTCACGATTTGTTTTCTATCTTGAACCAATATCCTAGAGTTCTAAAGGCGAGGTAATAAAATGAGCGATCAGTTCTGGAATCAGGTGAAGTCAAACTATCGGTTAGGTCAACTAATTTATGGCAAGGTTGAGCATCATGCGCCGTTCGGGATCTTCGTAAACATAGGCGACGACACAGTGCGGGGTCTTGTTCAGATTACTGATTTTGTTGACAGTGGAGACATGACCCCGGAAATGTATCCTGATATAGGTTCACCGATCGGGGCTGTTGTTGTGGGTTATACCGAAGACGATCGCCACCAAGTCTGGTTAAGTGTAAAACCCAGTGTGTTACAAAAAGCCTTGGTTCAGCTCAAAGTTCCAGCGACAAGCGAACGGTTATAACCAGCGGCTAAACTAGGCTGTTGCAGTTGTGTGCGACGATCAAATAGCATAAGCTAAGTAAATCCACCTAATTAAACGTAAGATACAGATGGCAATAAAGCTTGCTATATAAGCACTCTTCCTTCTTCCTTCTACTTAGCAGATTGTATGGAGTTCGTCATTCGTGATGACCCACCCATAAATACAGAAGACAAATTGTCGAATTGTGAGCCACAATTGTGAATGGAAACTATCTTACAGGAGAAAGGGATGAAATTATCCTCCGCGCGCCGAATCTTAGCTCCATTTCTGATATCGGTACTATTGCTAGTCACCTCCTGTGGTAAAGCCCCGGAGCCCTCTCGTTGGGACAAAGCTCAGCAGGAAAGCACCCAAAAACCCGGTAAAGCAAACCAGAACAAGACGGATCAGTCCAGTGCTCAAAATCAAAACCTGCCGAAGAAGGCTGTCGCAGGTGGCAAATTAAATAAATATTTCCCGTCGTCGGGCGACGGATTCGATCGCGTCTTCGCTCAAGAAAAATCCGGTTTTGCTGAAGCTAAGCTCAACAAAGGTGGTAAAAATGTCGCGATGCTGTCGATCAACGACATCGCCGGCAACCCCAAGGCTGGGGACAAATTCCAAAGCAGTACCAAGCAAATCGGTGGCTATCCCGCTGTCACCCAAGGTGCCAATGGCACTGCGGTGCTCGTAGCCAATCGCTACCAGGTGAAAGTTCAATCCCGCGATGCCTCTTTTAGTGCTAGCGATCGCGAAGATTGGCTATCAAAATTTAACCTCAGTGGCCTCGCTAGCGTCAAGTAGGTAGATATCTTTAAAAGTCGGAGTCAGACTTGAGTCTGATCCTGTTTGAACAAAGTTCGTTTCAATCAGTTTGCGAGATTTGTGTACTCTGAATAAGAGATATTTAGATCGTGATTGGAATGCAAGTTTAAACATTTTAAATTGGGAACCCTCGGCTTGAGGGGGATAGCCTACTTATCTTGGGATTAGCCGTCTACCCAATAGCGTAGGAAGTAAACTCCGAATTGTGTCTAAAAATGAGTTTAGACAAGTTTAGATAAGTTTTACAAAGCAGTCAGCACTTATGCACGGGGGCAAAAAACCCGGTTTCTGCGTCAATATTTATGGAAAAAGCGACAATTTTTGGAAGAAACCGGGTTTTTTAGGTAAGTCCTAAGAATGTTATCTTTGAGTCGAGTTCAACATTAAGGAGTTTTTTATGAGCAAAACTGTCTTTGAATTAGTCGATCAACTACCGAAAGACAACATGACTGTCAAAGCTCTACGAGCTCTTGACTTTGTGCTTCCCGGTCAGTGGGACAATTTAGTTGGGTTTGAAAATACCATTCGCAGCGTTACTGGCGAAACAGACGAAGAACTGATCCAGCAAATCGGCGATCGGGCGATATACCTCTACAACGATACATCTCAAGGCTATCAGCGCGCTCTCTGGCTCTACCAAACCATCGACAGTACCGACAAGGCCCTGGGTGCCGCCGCCCTCGCTAACAAAATTGCCAAAAATGTGCCGCTTTTGTCCATGCTCGGCAATCTTACTCCTAAGCCAGAAAAAGCTCAAACGATCGACCTTTCTTTGAAGTTAGTCACTGAGTTGCTGGCTTTTTGCCAAATAAACGGCCTTCCCGGCGACAGCATCGGCGATTTTGCGGGCGCTTTGGGCGACTATGGTGGCGAATCCCTGATGCGGATGGCTGCTTTGGTTTGTTTTGATGGCTTGATTCCCCTGGGCCCAGATTTTATCATGGCAACTCAGGGTTGGATTGGTAGGCTTTCTCCTAGCGATTTGCAAGAGAATCCGTCGTTTAATGCGATCAGCAGCATGATTCCTGGCAACCATCCTGCGGGCCAATTGGGCTTTATCGGTGAAAGCTTCAGCTCGGTTACTGGATGGATGAGCTCTTTTGTGAGCGATCGAGGTTTGACTCCCCAAAACGTGATGAACCAATTGCAAAGCTTTGTGGAGATTTCTGCTGATAAGGCGGACTATGTGGGCGCACTCCTCGATGTCAGCACCAACTACTACGAACACACTGGTGTTCAAACTTTGGCCCGCCGTTTGATTGAACGAGCTGTCGCTGAGATTTAGAATAATCTCAGGAGTTGTGAGCTTTGGGGGCGATCGGGCGATCGCCCCTACACAGTTTTAAGTCACAATTCGTTAAAGGCTGGTACAAAATTTATCTGTCACAAGGAAAAACTTTCTACTAAACTAGCCCCTAGCACTGAATAACTCGTCAATCCTTCCCCCAAAAAATCGGTATTATCAATGTCAGAAGAAACCACAAATCCAACTTCCCCAGAATCACCAGTTCCTGCTGAAGCTACAAAGCCCCCAGCTAAAGCTAAAAAAGAAAAAGCACCTGCGGTTGAAGACAAGCCGTTTGCAGAATTTATTCAACAAGATTATTTGCCAGCCTTACAAACAGCTTTGACTAAGCAAGGCGTTAAGGATTTAGAAGTAAGTTTGGCAAAGCAGAAAGTCCCCGTTTCTGGGATGGGTTCCACCGGAGATTGTTGGCAAGTAATTGGTAGATTCCAAGAAGGTCAGCGCCAATTTAATTTGTATTTTCCTCAAGAAAACATTCAAACTCAAAGAGCTTTTTCTTGCGCTGAAAACAACACAAAAACTAGCACTATTGAACCTTTTTTGATAGATGAACGCAAGATTACTCTAGATTTAATGGTGTTTGGTGTGGTTCAGCGACTTAATGCTCAAAAATGGCTAAATCTTAATTAGTCATCGGGAATTGGGCATCGGGAATTGGGCATCGGGCATGGGGAATTGGGAATTGGGAATCGGGCATCGGGAATTGGGCATTGATAACATGATATCCGGGTAATCCTGATAATTATTATTAAGATTTTTCTGGAAATGACTAGACTAATCGCCTATGCCCCATGCCCCATGCCCC
>NZ_NXIB02000050.1 GCF_002412335.2 Tychonema bourrellyi FEM_GT703 | reverse complement strand
CCTAAATCATTTGTGAACTTCTTACCCCCTCCCCTTAGTAAGGGGAGGGTTGGGGAGGGGTAAAAATCTTTACGACTCATTTAGGATTGCTATAGACGGCGATGTGATTCAATGTCAATACCGCATGAAACACAAAACGGCGAAAATTTTACTTTTGCTCGTAATCAGGTAAATTGTCTCGAAATATCCCGATCGTGCAATAATGATATGACTTGCACAAAAACTCTATTAGTAGGGTGGGTCTTGCCCACGTTATCGCTACATATAGCGCCTCAACTGTCAACCCATGCAAGTTTCAAATCAAACCGGCTGTTGCTCTACACAATTTTTTTCTAATGGCTGAAGTCCCCCAAAACCCGGCACAACTTGCAGAAGCCCTCAAAGGCTTTACCGATATCAATTTCCAATTACCAGATCCCGAAGACGAACAAATACCAGACTTCGATTTTGACAATCAGGTTGACAATGCCTGGAAAGTGTGCGATCGCTTCGACTTACAAACCGACATCTGGCGGGGACGCATTCTCCGAACAGTTCGAGATAGAGAAAAAAAAGGTGGCGAAGGACGCGGTACTGGCTTTTTGAACTGGCTAAAACAGAGAGAAATAGGCAAAAGTCAAGCCTATTCGTTAATAGAATTAGCGAAGAGTGCGGATACTCTGATCGAGCAAGGAGATTTAGACCCAGATTCGATTAGAAACTTCAGCAAAAGAGCTTTTGTCGAAACTGCCAAAGCATCTCCCGAAGTACAGCTAATGGTAACAGATGCGGCCGGAAAGGGCGATCGCATCACCAGACGTGAAGTCAAACAACTCTCCGATGAATGGATGGCAATGAATTCAGATTTATTGCCAGAAGAAGTCAAGGAAAAAGCATCTACAGGTTCACTACCTTCCCGCTACCTCGCTCCATTAGTCAAAGAAATGGAGAAACTATCTCCCTCTCACCAAATTGAAATTCAAAAAGAAGTAGCAGAAAATCCCGATGTAGATACTGTTAAACAACTAACTTCTGATGCCAAAAATTTATCAAAATATCTCGATTCTGCGGCCCAAGTCCAGGCTCTGAATCAGTCTCACTTAGATATGGAAATGGCCTTAGAAGAATCTTTGCGAGTAGGCTGTTTGGGAACCACTGCTGACGTTGTGAAACAAGCAGCGCAACTGGAACAAACAGTAGTCAAACTCTACACTATTTGGAAGCGATTGGGGAGCTTAACAGATAGATTGTATGTAGATACAGGAGCCAGTACGCCGAATTTGCGGTTGCTTTTGGGATGCTTAGATACTCTTTCTGGGGAAAAGATTGAAGTTGATTTTGGAGACGGAGAACGCTCTATTCGTTTGCAAATTATTAGCGATTGACACTCCCCGGTCTGAAGACGCGGGGATTCTTAAGGACAAACTTTGGGGGATGAATCCGCCCAAAGTTTAATTCTTAAATATTTTTTTGTAATCCAGTTAAATGCCAAACATCTTTTTGTACTGCGTACATTTAATTTACAGTTTGTTGTCCTATGTTTACTATACAACAATTGCCTACCTGTGGACACCTAGCTACTTGGTCTCTACTGCGGGGAATATCTGTACAGAAACAGTTAAGCGTTACATTGAACCTCTTTGAGAGTAGGCAGGATAAATCCTGCAACGCCCTTACAAAATCGGGATGCTCCTGACTCAATCTAATTGTGGAACAGATCCTCCAGCCTGTGCTTGAAAATACAGTTCAGCACAGTTAATCTCAAACTTAATTCTTAATCCCCGTCGTCGCAATACCCCGCATAAACTGCCGTTGACCAGCCAAAAACAGCAACACCACGGGCAGAGTCCCAATTACCACGGCGGCCATCAACAATGGCCAACTGCTAGTAAACTGTTCCTGAAACTCAGCCAAAGCCAACTGTACCGTCCGTAACTCTGGCCTTGTCGTAAACACCAGCGGCTTAAACAAATCGTTCCACTCACCGATAAACGTAAACAAAAACAGTGTCACCAAAGCAGGGCGGGCCAAAGGTAACATCACCTGCCACAAAACCTGCCAGCGGTTAGCCCCATCCAGCATTGCCGCCTCTTCCAATTCGACGGGAATTGTCATAAAATATTGGCGCAGCAGAAAAATCCCAAAACCGTTCGCGGCCGTCGGTAAGATTAGCGCCCCGTAAGTGTTCAGCAAATGGCCCCACTTCAAAACCAAGAAAATGGGAATCACCAAAAGCTGAAACGGAATTACTAGGGTAGCTAAAACCGCCAATATCAAGGCTTGCCGTCCTCGAAATTTCAGTCTGGCCAAGGCATAGCCCGCTAAAGCCGAAGTTATGACCTGAAAACCGGTTACGGCGATCGCCACTAGAGTAGAATTAACAAATGCCAACAAAAAATTGCCCCGCCGCCAAGCCTCCTGATAGTTCGCAAAAGTCCAGCCCGTGACCTTGACACCGACACCAGATGGTGATAAAGAAACCAAAAATACAGCAGCTAGAGGCAACAGCACCAGTGCTGCCCCCGCAAGCAACAAAATAAAATTCAGCAGTTCCAGTGCCCTAGACCTGTCAAAAGATTTGGTCATAAATTTGTGAATTAATCTAAAATGATAACCTTAGTGAGGCTCTCAAACCCGATCGCCCCCCAAATTCCCGCACAACCGCGAATTTTTAGTCGAAAATAGGTAAAGTGTACCGTCACTGACCCCAAATTTTAAAGGGCATCAAAACATCCTACAAGGTTATTGAGGAGAATAAATATCATATGCTACAGCTTAAGGCCATCCCAGCAATTGACTTTCAAACCGAAGCTTACAAAGATGCTTACAGCCGCATCAACGCCATTGTGATTGAAGGCGAACAAGAAGCTCATGACAATTACCTGACACTCGCCGAACTGTTGGCGGACGAAAAGCAAGAGTTAATTCGCTTGTCCAAGATGGAGAACCGGCATATGAAGGGCTTCCAAGCTTGTGGCAAGAATCTCAAAGTCACGCCAGACATGGTATTTGCCAAGGAATTCTTTTCAGAACTGCATGAGAATTTCCAAAAGGCATCTGCCGAAGGTAAGGTTGTAACTTGCTTGCTGATTCAATCGCTGATTATTGAGTGTTTTGCGATCGCAGCCTACAATATCTACATCCCCGTCGCTGACGACTTCGCCCGCACAATCACTGAAGGCGTAGTCAAAGAAGAATATATGCACCTCAATTTTGGGGAAGTCTGGCTGAAAGCTCACTTTGAAGAATCGAAAGCTGAACTCGAAGTCGCCAACCGCCAAAACTTGCCCATCATCTGGAGACTGCTAAACTCTGTTGCAGACGATGCTAACGTCTTGGGGATGGAAAAAGAGGCTTTAATTGAAGACTTTATGATTGCCTACGGTGAAGCCCTGGGCAACATTGGCTTTAGCAACCGTGACATCATGCGGATGTCAGCACAAGGCCTCGCAGCTTAATTAATTGGGAAATCAGGAATGGGATGAAATTTTAAAATTAAAAATTTTAATTTTCCCTTCTTCCTTCTTCCTTCTTCCTTTTTCCTTTATTTGACAACTTAATGTTTGGTTTAATCGGTCACTTAACCAGCTTAGAACACGCCCAATCGGTAGCTAACGAGCTGGGCTATCCAGAATATGCCGATCAAGGTCTCGATTTTTGGTGCAGCGCACCGCCCCAAATAGTCGATCACATCACGGTGACAAGCATCACTGGGCAAAAAATAGAAGGACGCTATGTGGAGTCCTGTTTTCTGCCAGAAATGCTAGCCACTCGTCGGATTAAAGCAGCCACCCGCAAGATTATTAATGCGATGGCGCACGCTCAAAAAAATGGGATTAATATCACAGCTCTAGGTGGCTTTTCTTCGATAATTTTTGAGACTTTCAACTTGCAGCAAATTAAGCAAATTCGCAATCTCAAGTTGGAGTTTGAGCGATTCACTACTGGCAATACTCATACGGCTTACATCCTCTGTCGCCAAGTAGAACAAGCTGCCCCCAAATTGGGAATTGAACTGTCAAAAGCTACTGTAGCTGTTTGCGGTGCGACTGGCGATATTGGCAGTGCTGTGTGTCGCTGGCTTAATGCCAAAACTAATGTAGCAGAATTGTTGCTCATTGCCCGTGATAAAGAACGGTTGCAAAACTTGCAGACGGAATTAGGGCGAGGCAAAATTATGGGTTTGGAAGAGGCTCTGCCCCAAGCTGATATTGTCGTTTGGGTAGCGAGTATGCCGAAGGGAGTAGAAATTGATCCTTCTACATTGAAGCAACCTTGTTTGCTAATTGACGGTGGTTATCCGAAAAATCTGGCAACTCAGGTTCAGCATCCCGAAATTTATGTGCTCAATGGTGGCATTGTGGAGCATTCCCTCGATATTGAGTGGAAAATCATGAAGATTGTCAATATGGATGTACCGGGCAGACAGTTGTTTGCTTGTTTTGCTGAGTCAATGCTGCTGGAATTTGAAAAGTTATACACCAATTTTTCTTGGGGACGGAATCAAATTACGGTGGAAAAGATGGAGCAGATTGGTGAGATTTCGGTTAAACACGGTTTTCGACCTTTGATGTCATTCTGATGTTGACAGTTGACAGTTAACTGTTGACAGTTAACTGTTGACACTATTCAAAACTCTGACCCCCATTCTTTTGGTACGATCGACAAAACCTGACAAAACCTTATAAAAATTCTCTCCCGTGCCCAACCCAGACCGGAAACCACTACTCTTAGATTTTGAAAAGCCCCTCGCAGAACTAGAAGGGCGAATTCATCAGATTCGCCAACTCGCCGAAGAAAACGGTGTTGATGTTTCTGACGAAATTCGTAAACTCGAAGCGCGTTCAGCTCAACTGCGACAAGAAATTTTTGGCAGCCTCTCGCCCATGCAGAGGCTGCAACTGGCCCGTCACCCGCGCCGCCCCAGTACACTAGATTATGTTCAGGCAATTAGCGATGAGTGGATCGAGCTTCATGGCGATCGCCGTGGCACTGACGACCCGGCCCTGGTTGGCGGAATTGCGCGCATAGATGGGCGTCCTACGGTGATCGTTGGCCATCAAAAAGGCCGTGACACGAAGGACAATATTGCCCGCAATTTTGGGATGGCTGCTCCTGGTGGCTACCGGAAGGCGCTGCGATTGATGGAACACGCCGATCGCTTCGGAATGCCAATTTTCACGTTTATTGACACTCCGGGGGCTTGGGCGGGCTTAGAAGCGGAGCAGTTTGGACAAGGAGAGGCGATCGCCTGCAACCTCCGAGAAATGTTTCGCCTGGATGTTCCCGTCATCTGCACCGTCATCGGCGAAGGCGGTTCCGGTGGCGCTTTGGGCATTGGTGTGGGCGAACGATTGTTGATGCTGGAGCATTCTGTCTACACCGTGGCTACCCCCGAAGCTTGCGCCGCTATTCTCTGGAAAGACGCTGGGAAAGCTAACTTAGCAGCAGAAGCTCTGAAAATTACTTCTTGGGATTTGAAAAACCTTGGCGTTCTGGATCAAATAGTACCAGAACCGATTGGTGGCGCTCACTCCAACCCCCTCAAGGCTGCGTCCATGCTCAAAAAAGCTTTGTTGGAAAATTTAGCAGAACTGAGTGGGCTCACCAGTCAACAGCGCCGTCAAATGCGGTATCAAAAGTTCCGCGATATTGGTGTATTCACAGAAATTGCGGCTTGATGCGATCGATCGATTCAGAGTTAACAATCCCAACTGATAATTCTGCGAATCTGTCAGCAGTGTTATAATTTCTCAGGTGACACCTGCTTAACAGTTCTTAATGTTTATCTCAGAAATAACTGTTCTGATGTGCTCTTTCAAAAACTGAGTTTCCCGCATACCGAGTTTTTCTATGAACTATCCGACAACAAAGCAGGCTCTGATTACCGGAGCGAGCAGCGGGATTGGGAAAGCAACAGCTTTAGCGTTTGCCAAAGCCGGCATAAATCTGGCTTTAGTGAGTCGAGAGTCGGAAAACTTAGCAGCCGTTGCCGCCGCAGCCAGAGAAGTTGGAGTGAAAGCAGAAGCTTATCCGTTAGACTTGTCGAAAATTGAGCAAGTGCAAAGTAGCATCAGCGCGATCGCAGCTCAATTTGGGCCAATAGATATCCTCGTCAACAGTGCTGGCATGGGCTACACGGGCCCCTTGACAGAAACACCTCTAGCCGACTGGCAGCGAGTTTTAGACCTAAATCTGACTAGCGTCTGGCAGTGTATTCAAGGAATTTTGCCGGGAATGCGCGATCGCAAATCAGGAATCATCATCAACGTTTCCTCCATCGCCGGCAGCCAAGTCTTCCCGAATTGGGGACTCTACTGCGTCAGCAAATTCGGTCTCATGGCTTTGTCTAAGGCTGTAGCGACAGAAGAACGAGTTCGCGGAATTCGCGTAACAGCCATCTGTCCAGGTTCTGTCAACACTCCCATGTGGGACACAGAAACCGTCCAAGCCGACTTCGATCGCACTGCCATGTTAACCCCAGAAATCGTCGCCGAATCAATTCTGCACACAGTTCAGTTGCCAGCAAGTGCAGTAATTGAAGAAATCACCCTCATGTCCAACGCTGGAGTTTTGTGAACTTGAGATTGTGAAAAACTGAATTTTTTTGAGCATTCAACAATCCTTGAATCTCTATCAATCAAAAATCCAAAATCGAAAATCCAAAATCGATAGACCCTCACACGAAATTATTATGACAATTACATCAAACAACGGTTCCAATGGCTCGAATACACTCTCGACTGACAGCATGAAACTCTTAGAAACCCCAGACAAAAACTTGCCCTGCATCACCACCAGACCAGACCGCAATTCCTCGAACGGTCAAGAATCCAGCGTGCCTATACCGACAGAAGTAGGTCAGGAGGAAATGATGGAAGCAGTGCGGACGATGCTGCTAGGAATCGGAGAAAACCCGGAACGCGAAGGATTGCTCAAAACCCCGAAGCGGGTAGCAGAAGCAATGCGATTCCTCACCAGCGGCTACAGTCAATCCCTCGAAGAACTACTTAACGGCGCTATCTTTGACGAAGGTCACAACGAGATGGTGTTGGTACGAGACATCAGCGTGTTCAGTATGTGCGAACACCATATGCTGCCATTTATGGGCCGAGTTCATGTTGCTTACATCCCCAACCAAAAAGTAGTGGGATTGAGCAAATTAGCCCGAATTGTCGAGATGTACAGCCGACGGTTGCAGGTGCAGGAACGTTTGACTCGCCAAGTGGCTGAAGCAGTTCAGACAATATTGGAACCGAAGGGAGTGGCTGTAGTTATGGAAGCTAGCCATATGTGCATGACAATGCGGGGTGTGCAGAAACCAGGTTCTTGGACGGTGACAAGTGCGATGTTGGGAGTGTTTCAAGAGGAACAGAAAACTCGCGAGGAATTCCTGAGTTTGATCCGCCATCAACCGGCATTCTTTTAGTTAGTTGACTGTTGGCTGTTGGCTGTTAGCTGTTGACTGTTGGCTGTTGGCTGTTAGCTGTAATTGAGATGTTCCACCATTCTCAATTAGCCTTTTAGGAACAGGCAAGATGCCTGTTCCACAAGAAAGTAGAGTCTTTGTGGAACAGGCATCTTGCCTGTTCCCTGTTACCAGGCAGAGCTTAGGAACCAGTTAATCTAAAATCCAAAATCTAAAATCTAAAATCGGATGACGATCGCCCGTTCAGCCAATAAAATAGACGGGTGACTAATTTCTTGTGACTAATGAATCCTATAAAATTCGGTACAGATGGCTGGCGCGGCATTATTGCTGACGATTTTACATTCGATCGCGTGGCGTTAGTAGCTCCCCTAGCTGCACAAGTTCTCGGACAAACTGGTGGCAATGATGCCACCAGTGGCACTGTAATCGTCGGTTACGATCGCCGATTTCTGGCTGAAGATTTTGCCCTGACAGCAGCTAAAGCAGTCCAGAACGCAGGATTTGACGTGTTACTGAGCGATTCTTATGCTCCGACTCCGGCTTTTAGTTTGGCTGCTAAACAGTTAAATGCTTTGGGGGCGATCGTCCTGACAGCCAGCCACAATCCCGGTGCATATTTAGGGTTAAAAGTCAAGGGCGGATTTGGTGGTTCAGTTTCGCCGGAAGTGACTCAACAGATAGAAGCAAAACTCGAAAATCCCGCACCAATTTCAGCAACTCCGGGCAAATTGGAGAGTTTCAATCCTTGGCCACCTTACTGCAAAACGCTGCGGGAAATGGTAGATATTGATGCGATCAAAAGTGCGATCGCCTCTCACAAAATTACAGTATTTGTAGATGTGATGCACGGTGCGGCCGCCGGAGGATTGGCACAAATTTTAGAAGAAACAGTGCACGAAGTCAATAGCGATCGCGATCCGCTATTTGGAGGCGGTGCACCCGAACCTTTGCCGCGATACCTGTCGCAGTTGTTCCGGGTGATGCGAACTCACCAGCGAAAAAGCTCTGGTTTGTCGATCGGATTTGTGTTTGACGGAGATAGCGATCGCATTGCAGCCGTTGACTCTAGCGGAAACTTTCTCAGTTCACAAATCCTAGTTCCCATCTTAATCGAACACTTAGCCAAACGGCGCGGGTTGAGTGGGGAAGTCATCAAAACAGTCAGCGGTTCCGACATCATGCCCAAAATTGCTGAACTTTACGGCTTACCATTGTTTGAAACGCCGATCGGTTACAAGTATATAGCCGATCGAATGTTAACCACCCAAGTCCTAGTCGGCGGCGAAGAATCGGGAGGAATCGGCTACGGTACGCACATCCCCGAAAGAGATGCTTTGTTGTCGGCGCTTTATTTGTTAGAAGCTGTTGTCAAATCCGGGGAAGATTTGAGCGACATCTATCGCCGACTACAAACAGAAACTGGTTTTACTTCTGCTTACGACAGAATCGATTTGCACTTAGCAAACATGGACGAACGTTCGCGCTTGCTGGATTTGTTGCAAAATCAACCTTTAACAGAAATCGCCTGCAAAGCAGTTGTAGATTGCAACAAAGTTGATGGATATAAATTCCGTTTAGCTGACGGAAGTTGGCTGTTAATTCGGTTTAGCGGAACTGAACCTGTTTTGCGGTTGTATTCGGAAGCTGCGACTTTGAAAGAAGTGATGCAAAACTTGAATTGGGCGAAGAGTTGGGCACAGAAAGGTTAGAATTTTACCTGCAATTGAACTGAGTAGCACCCAAGTAAGAAGGATTTTAAAATCAAAAAAGTATGTTTACCTCTGGGCTAAATATAGCTTAGAGGATAAGCAAGATACCGTAGAGAGGGGTTTATTTAAAGATAAATTAGCTGAGTATCTAAGAATAGCAAAAAAATCTCCAACTCTTCTACAAGTATGGTTTTGGTCAGATTAATCATCTCTGTCTATGTTTTAGATTCAGTTGTAACATTATACCAAACAGTTTAATATTGCATGGATAGCTGATCGTGCCAGCTTTGCAGCGCCAAGCGATGAACTTCCCGCCAGCTAATATTTTTAAGTCGGGCAATTTGCGCGCAATCCTCATATTCTGGCTGCACATTAGTAATTGTTTGTCCAATCTTCGCAACTTTGATTTGCACTTCGCCATATTCTGTTTGAACAGTCTGGAATTCTCGGTGCAAAATCGTTCTTTGTTGAGTCGATCGCCTAATTCCCAAAGTAGTAGTCTCGCGAAATATTACTGTTTCGCACTCTGCTTGAGTTTCGGGATGACAAATCACAGTTAACAAAACCCCCAACCGCGACTTTTTCATCACAATTGGTTGAGTGAAAACATCCAGGGCTCCGCAGGTAAACAAAGCATCAAAAACATAACCGATCGCCTGCGGACTCAAATCATCAATCTGCGTTTCCAATACCACAATAGTTTCTAGGGAATCGGGCATTGGGAATTGGTTAAATTCTTGATTCTTCCCTCTTCCATCCGTTACATCCGTTACAGAATCCGCTGCCGAACTTCCCTCTTCCTTCTCCCCAATCCAGAGACGCAAAATATTAGGAATTGCCAGCATTCGAGAACCGGCACCCAATCCGATCGCGTGAATTTGCATCGATGGCGGCGGGCCAAACCCAGAAGCCAGAGTACAGGCGATCGCAGTTCCCGTAGGCGTGCACAATTCGCGATCGATCCCATTGCTATAAACAGGCACCCGATGCGTTTCCCACAACCGCATCACCGCCGGCGTGGGCACTGCCAATATACCGTGGGCCGCCTTCACCGTACCGCCACCAGTCGGCATTGCCGAAAAGTAACATTCATCAATATCCAACCAATCCAAACCCAAACAAGTACCGATAATATCAACGAGTGCATCCGTTGCACCCACCTCGTGAAAGTACACCTCCTCTGGGGAGATACCGTGTACAGCACCCTCCGCCTCTGCCAATTTCCGAAATACTGCCAAACTCCATGCTTCAACTCGCTCTGGTAATTTTGCAGAGACAATAATCTGCTCAATTTGTGGTAAATGACGATGGGAAGTGTGCCCAGTTTCGGTATCATCTTCGTGACTGTGAGGTTCGTGAGTGTGATGATGGTGTTGGCTGCGATCGAATGTTGGCGATTCGGTTTCCGAGGGATCGAGGGTAGAATCAACGGGATTTTGGGGTTTTAAGGACAAATCAGCAGTTAAATCAACATAAAATTTAGTTGCTTGCTGAGTATTGCGGTGGACTAATTCGGTACGCAATTGGTACTCTGTCGAAATACCCAGCAAATTCAGTTTTTCAATTAGGTAGTCCAAAGGAACGCCCGCATGGACTAGGGCACCAAGACACATATCACCAGCAATCCCAGTTGGGCATTCAAAATAAGCTATTTTATTCATGATTAACAATTAATTTTGAGGGTTGATTGTTTCATCTTACGCCTTGCACCATTATCAATAAGTCTTGGACGGACGGGCGGGCAGGATGCCCACCCCACAAGAAAATTTACTCTTTGTGAAACAGGCATCTTGCCTGTTCTTGACAATGGTGCAAGATATCGGTTTCAGCGGATATTTCGATCGCCCACTTACCACTTAGCCTGCAATATCATAACATGGCAACTATTTACGAAGTGCATCCATTTACACCCCAAAAAGACAGGATTGAGAAGATTAAAAAGGCTCTCAAAGCTGGGGCTGTGATGCTTTACCCGACAGATACAGTTTATGCGATCGGCTGCGACTTGAATGCCAAATCTGCCGTAGAACGAGTCAGGCAGATCAAGCAACTATCCAATGATAAGCCATTAACGTTCCTGTGTTCTTCTCTGTCAAATATTGCGGAGTATGCCGCCGTCAGCAACGAGGCTTACCGAATTATCAAGCGATTAATTCCGGGGCCTTATACGTTTTTGTTACCAGCTACCAAGTTAGTACCAAAGTTAGTGATGAACCCGAAACGTAAAACCACTGGAATTCGCGTACCCGATCGCCCAATTTGTTTTACACTATTGGAAGCCTTGGGAAATCCGATCATTTCAACTTCCGCTCATATCACTGCTGATTATGAAGATGAAGCACCCATAGCCACAGCAAAAACCGAAAATATTGGCAAAGCTGAACTATTTGACTGTTTGTCAAAGTTGGTAGATGTGATTGTCGATGACGGTTCCGATCCGGGATATCAAGTTTCTACTATCCTCGATTTAACCGAAAGCGAACCAATTATTGTTCGTCGTGGTTTAGGATGGGAAGCCGCCGCAGCTTGGGAACAGGAATAGTAACCTGTTGTGCATCTAGATTCTCTATGGTATTAAAAGTAGGTTGGGTTAAGCGATAGCGAAACCCAACTCTTAATCTAAGAATAAAGAGTTGGGTTTCGTGACTCAACCCAACCTACATTTTTGGGGTAGTATTAAAAGTAGGTTGGGTTAAGCGATAGCGAAACCCAACTCTTAATCTAAAAGTAAAGAGTTGGGTTTCGTGGCTCAACCCAACCTACTTTTTTGGGGTAGTATTAAAAGTAGGTTGGGTTAAGCGATAGCGAAACCCAACTCTTAATCTAAAAGTAAAGAGTTGGGTTTCGTGGCTCAACCCAACCTACTTTTTTGGGGTAGTATTAAAAGTAGGTTGGGTTAAGCGATAGCGAAACCCAACTCTTAATTTAAAAGTAAAGAGTTGGGTTTCGTGGCTCAACCCAACCTACATTTTGGGGATTTCATTCATCCAAGTTTCAAAACCACCTTAAGCTTCTACCTTAACTCCTTTCCAAAAAGCGATGTAGCCTTCAATATTTTTAGCAGCATCTTTCGGAGTAGGATAATACCAAGCGGCATCTTTATTGACTTCTCCAGCGACTTCAATGCTGTAGTAACTAGCGACACCTTTCCAACCGCAAGTAGTGTGAGTGCTGCTGTCCTTAAAAAACTCACGTTTGATGGTATCCGCAGGGAAATAATAGTTGTTATCCACAACTTCGCACTTGTCGCTTTCGGCCAAAACGGCACCATTCCAAATAGCTTTCGGCATCGGTTTCTCTGGTTAAATTAAGAATTTTAATTATTATAACTGTATTTGTACTCAAAAAGCATAGAATAGTGTAGAAGTCACAAACCAACTACTGCAAATGTCAGGGTCGAATCTGCCAACATCTCCTGTCCCACCTTCCCTCGAACACCATCTGAAACATTTTTTTGGCTATGACTCTTTTCGTCCGGGACAGAGAGAAATTGTCGAAGCTGCTCTCGAAAAACGGGATCAGATGATTGTGATGCCGACTGGGGGTGGCAAGTCTTTGTGTTTTCAATTGCCGGCACTATTGAAACCAGGTTTAAGCGTGGTTGTTTCGCCGTTAATTGCTCTGATGCAAGACCAGGTGGAAGCTTTGGTAGATAATGGGATTGGGGCGACTTTTCTCAACAGCACTTTGAATTCCCTGGAAGCTCGATCGCGCGAAACAGCAATTCTCGAAGGTAAAATTAAACTGCTATACGTTGCTCCCGAACGCTTGCTGGGCGAGAGATTTTTGCCATTCTTAGATATAGTAGCAGCTAAGTTGGGAATTTCGGCATTTGCGATCGACGAAGCCCACTGCGTTTCCGAATGGGGACACGATTTTCGTCCAGAATACCGACAAATGGAACGAGTGCGCGATCGCTACCCAGACATCCCCATTATGGCACTAACCGCCACCGCCACCGAGCGCGTCCGCCAAGACATCATCCAGCAGCTAACCCTGCGAAATCCTTACATCCACGTCGCCAGCTTCAACCGCCCCAATTTATACTACGAAGTCCGCGCCAAAAACAAGCATAGTTTTGCCGAAGTTTTGAAGATAATTCAAAAGAAAGGCGGTTCAGGAATCATCTACTGTCTCAGCCGCAAAAAAGTTGAAGAAGTCGCCTATAAATTGCAACAAAGTGGCATTCAAGCTTTACCTTACCATGCTGGGATGAGCAATGTCGATCGCACAACCAACCAAACCCGCTTCATTCGCGACGACGTACAAGTAATGGTAGCCACAGTTGCCTTCGGCATGGGAATCAACAAACCCGATGTCCGATTTGTCATTCACTACGACTTGCCCAAGAATCTCGAAGGATACTATCAAGAATCAGGTCGAGCAGGCAGAGACAACGAACCATCCCATTGTACTTTGTTTTTTGGATTTGGTGATGTCAAAACCATCGAATATATGCTCGAACTCAAACCCGATCCACAAGAACAGCGCATCGGCCGTCAACAATTGCGACGAGTAATTAACTATGCAGAATCAACCGATTGTCGTCGCACAATTCAGTTAAGTTATTTTGGCGACTCATTCCCCGGAAACTGCGGAAATTGCGATAACTGTTGCAACAAAAAACCAGTAGAAGACTGGACAGTAGAAGCAATGAAATTTCTTTCTGGCGTGGCTAGATGCAAAGAAAAATTTGGCATGAATCACATCATTGACATTTTGCGAGGCTCTAAAAATCAAAAAGTTTTGCAATACCAACATGACAAACTTTCCACCTATGGAATTGGCAAAGATAGAAGTGCAGACGATTGGAAAATGTTAGTACGTTCACTGTTAAATCAAGGTTTGTTAGATGAAACAACCGACGGCTTCCCCATCTTGAAACTAAACGAGAAAAGTTGGGAAATCATGAAGCGTCAGCGCACAGTAGAAATCGCCATCAAACCGAAACAGGAAGTGCAAGCAACAAATCGCTCTTTAGCCGTAGAAGTCGAAAGTTTATTTGCCATATTGCGGACGCTGCGTAAACAAATTGCCGATGAACAATTCGTGCCGCCCTATGTAATCTTTGCCGATAAAAGCTTGCGAGATATGGCAGAAAAGCGCCCGCAAAATCTCACAGAATTTGTGAAAGTTTACGGCGTTGGTAGCAACAAGCGAGATAAGTATGGCAAGGTTTTCTTGGAGGCAATTCGCAACTTTTGTCAAGAAAAAGGCTTGCCAACTGGTGCTGCACCTTCTGCTATAGTTCAAAGTTCCAATGTTCCGAATCTTCCTTCCTATACACAGATGCAAACCTGGGAATTGCACCGAAAAGGTTTGACTGTTGAAGGCATAGCAGAAATCAGGGGAATGAGTTCTACTACTATTGTTGGGCATTTAGTAGAATTGATCGATATGGAGCAAAAAGTCGATATCCATTTATTGGTGGAACCGGAACGCCAGCAGCCAATTGTGCAAGCAATTGAGATAATTGGGGATGAGAGATTGAAAGCAATTTATGAGTTTTTGCAAGAAGCTTATAGCTTTGAGGAGATTAAGTTGGTGCGTGCTTGGTGGCGGCAAAATTACGTGGGTTTTTGATATTAATTTATTACCCAGCCAGCGCAATTTCGGGTTGATTATATAACAAATAGTTTACCTCATTGGACAACCACTCGTCAAACATCTTTTGCAATATTTCTTCATGGCGTTCAGCGGTTAATTCAGCAGGGAGAAACTTTTCAACCATGAACAAGTGATATACTAGGTCAGTTTGAATTGGACGAATTACCGCTCCGGGTTTAGCACTAAATACTGCAACGGCTATATCTGGTTTTAAACCCCATCGATAAACCTTGCCTTCGCAACCGCATAAATTCCGACGGTTTTCGTCAATGTCATAAAAATGAGCGGCATCAAAAAAGCTGATTTCTCCTTCTTGAATTTGATAAAATAGTTCTTGAGCAAGCTCAGGTTCTTGGACAATTATTTGATAAAGAATGATGCCATCAAATTGCAATTTATTTTGAACAAAAATTTTGTTAACGTCTTTGGCAAATAAGCATTCTGCTAGTTTTTGAGCGAGGAGCCGATCGCAAATTCCGGCCTCTAAGTCTTCTACCGAAATCATCTGCTCTGCCAGCCAAGCAATCGTATCCGCAGCTCTTTCCAAACGCTTCTCACGCCGCAGTTTGTCACCCTCTGCTTGAATTTCGTCGGGAGTCACAGTTAACCCGCGTTCTTTGGCAGCTTTGTCAATGACTCTCTTCTGCAAAATCCTTTGATAAAATGGCTTTACTTGCAATTCTTGTTTGAGTGAGTCGATGATTTCATCTGCCTGAATCAATGGCTGGTAAAAGTTTTTCATGTTTTTTCTTGCAACTCAGATGATTTTAATCAAATTAGTCAGCTTTTGCCGACTAATAATGAAATTTTGGCGATAATACAGAGCTTAAAAAATGTTATTTGGCAAAGTAATAAAATCTGCATTACTCAAAGTTGTTTGACCCGCCGCATTAACAGTTCCCAGAACTACAGCTAAAATGCGATCGCCATTATTGGCACTAAATTTAACTAAAGTCGCATCAGCCTGGCCATTAGCGTCGGTATCAATGACTTGCAGTGCAATTTCTGCGATCGCAATTCCTGCTGTCAACCCAATTTTATCACCTTGAGCCGCATTAAAATCGAGGACGATATCGGCATAAGCTAGATTAGCTAGAGGAGTCGCTGTTTCCGGTCTAAATACAAACATATCAGCACCGTTACCTCCCATCAATGTATCAGTGCCAAAGTCGCCGCACAGAAAATCATCGCCGTTACCGCCAATCAGGAAATCTTGACCTCTTCCTCCTCGCAAAGTGTCGCTTCCATCACCTCCATCAATTACATCGCTACCTCTATTGGCTGTGACAATATCGTCGCCACCTCCGGCAAAAACTAGATCGAATCCGCTGCCACAATCAATCACATCAATGTCATCAGTGCCGCGCCAATTTTGACCGCCGTTGCTGTCGTAGGTGACAGTTAATGTCAAAAACTCTTTTTCTGTGTTGCTAATTTCAGGAGAAGGAATTGTTGCAGGATTGTCTGTGTTGGAATTGTTAGCAGGAAAGGCGATCGAATTATTGCTGTTACTCTTATCTGTGGGATTAGTCGCATCCTCATTATTTGAGAATGTTAGTGTTGGTGTTGGTATTGGTATTGGTATNTTGGAGTTGGTGTTGGAGTTGGTGTTGGTGTTTGTGTTGGTATTGGTGTTGGAGTTGGTATTGGTATTGGTGTTGTGATATTAGTTATCGCTACAGTACCTGTAGCAGCCGTCGCTCCTGCACTGCCAGAAGTAGCTCCCGGAGTATAGACTGTTTGAGTGCTACTGCTAGTGCCGGTAGGGGAAGTTGCTGTCGCGCTACTGTTGTTGGTAACACCTTGATTATTTGCGATCGAGCTCGTTTCGCTCGAACTGCTACTCTCTGAAGGTGCTGGAGTTGGAGTTGCAATTGCTGCTGGAGTTGGAGTTGCAATTGCTGCTAGAGTTGGAGTTGCAATTGCTGCTGGAGTTGGAGTTGGAGTTGCGATTGCTGCTGGAGTTGGAGTTGTTACTGCTGCTGGAGTTGGAGTTGTTACTGCTGCTGGAGTTGGAGTTGGTGCTGGGGTTGGAGTTGTTACTGGCGTTGTTACTGGCGTTGTTACTGGCGTTGCTGCGGGCACCGTTGCTGTCGCGCTCGACGTCGGAGGCTCACTGGAAGAAGCGGAAGCTTCTGCGCTCCCGCTGCTAGAATTAGCTCCCGCAGCGTAGGCTGTCTCAGTGCTGGTACTGCTTCCTGTAGGGGAGGTGGCTGTGGCGCTGCTGGTACTGCCTGCGCCACTGTTATCTACGAAAGAACTAGATTTGCTGGAACTGCTGCTGCCGGCACCAGGGTTATTCGTCGGCGAATTTAAGGTGCTTAAACTATTGCTATTTACAATAGTATTTAAGGGCTGAGTAGCTGGATCTAAGGTCGGCATAGCGATTTATCTCCTTTTAGGTATAAAGACGAAAAGCACTTGCGTGGACATCGACACTGCCAATTTCAAATGAAAATGTATGATTTTGAAGAGTGTAAAGCAATTGCTTTTGACTTCAGACTAAAGACTGACTTTTTTTAATAAGTAGGTAGGCGGGATGAAACTCAACTATACAGAATCCCAATATTAAACATTGGTGAAATTCAGAAAAATTGAAGTATTAAAACTTGAAGATAAAGCCATTTGATCTCCTGTTTTTGCATAAGCAATGGCTGCTGCATCCGCTCTACTATAGTTAAGCATACCCAAGTTTTTAACAGTTGTGTTAGTTTGAGTATTCGTATAAGTAGTCTGACCGATGGTAACTGCACCTGCACCACCTACGGCATATCCAAGTCCAATATTTGTTGTGGTCACTGTACCTGCGTAAACACTGCCACCACCCACGACACTGCTGCTTTGATCGAGGGTCTGTAAGTAATTTAAGTCAGAGATAATTAAGGAACTACTCATGTTTCCCCTACAATAATTTAAGTCAGAGATAATTAATAAACTACTCATGTCTCCCCTGCAAAAAGTTTTAATGCCACTAGATTTAGTCATTTTAAGAACGACTAAAACAACTAGATGTTGAAGACGAACTAGAACTTGTGTAACTGCTGGAACTATTATTAGATGAAATATTTACAGCAACACTTTGACTAATTTGAGTCGCTCCATCAGTAGATTTTGAAACTACGCTTTTAGCTTCGGCAATAACTTTGCAATCGGGCGAAACTATGCGTTTGATAACAACTTTATTCTGAGTCATGATATTAATAAAAAGACTTTACTAAAATCAACCTATTCTGACAGATTTTAGTTGTCAGAATAGGTTGAAGACTATACAGGCGATCTTTACCAGTGCCAGACTGGATTTCCGTTGCTACCAGAGATAGAAGTAGCATTAGAGGTAGAACCTACACCTTGAATAGTGACGGTATTGCTGATAGCCTGAGTAGCTGAGTTCGCGCCCAGAGCAGATGCTGTAGCTTCAGCACCAGCAAAAGTTCCTTGAGTCTTCGTGACAGAGTTGAATACCTTATTGATGGTCAGATTTTCACGGATGTCTGCGTAAACATTGGTGGATGAGCTTGGACCAAAATAGTAGCCACCTTCAACATTTGCTTCAGCCGATTCCAAGTAATTCAGGTCAGAGATAATCATTTGTTTTGTCCTTTGAAGAGTGAGTTTTTTTTTGTTTTCCTGTTACCTAATTTAGCTTGCCTTTTGGTATCTGTGTTGCCATTTTGGCAGGAACTTTTTTCGGTAACAACTTTGTTTGGTCTGTAATCAATTTATCAAGGTTAACAAGGATTGTGTTGCCATTTTGGCAGAAGCTTTTTCTGTCTCGGCTGAACAACCTTGTTTCCTTTGATATCCCTAATATAATCAGGACTTTTCCTGCCGTGTTGCCATTTTGGCAGATTTATCTGAAGCGCGGATGTTCGATACTCAAAAACCCGATCGCCCGCGATGAGTCAACCAACAAACTGGTACACCCAACGCCCGCAACCGGGTTGTGTTTCCATCGCACAATCTATTCGCCCGCTAAATTAAACAAACGTGTCTTAAATCCAGCAAAAAATCCTTGATTTTGAACATCAACCGTCGGCGACGAGAGATATTCCGCTTCACCATTGACTTCAGGTACAAAACCCCCTCGAACTCCGGCTCGTTTGTCCCTTGCCACCTCCACATAATCTAAATCGGCAATTTTGCCCAATGCAGACTTAGTTTCCGATTTATTCGACTGACTGATTTGACTGTTTTCCTTCAGCAAGCGGTTGGAAGTGCGATAGGGGATGTAGTCGAGAGGATTGTAACCAGTACAGCGCAAAAGTAAAAAACAAGCCCAAGAATACTTTCCTGACAAAATCGCTGAAATTATCTCATCCAATTGTTCGGGTTTAATTCCAACTTGGGAATGATTGGCAGAATTGTTAAATTGGGAATTCATCGTTTTATCCTGTTTTGTGTAAATTAGTTGACAGTTGACGGTTGACTGTTGACAGTTGACGGTTGACAGTTGACGGTTGACTGTTGACTGTTGGCTGTTGTTAGTTGTTAGTTGTTAGTTGTTAGTTGTTAGTTGTTGGCTCATTTCCAATGCCCAATGCCCAATGCCCAATGCCCAATGCCCAATGCCCAATGCCCAATGCCCAATTTCTACAAACTCATGCCGCCCTTTTGTAGTTGCTTGAGAGGATCGAGCAAAATATCGGCGATGCTGCGCTGACGGATCACAATTTCCGCACTAGCTGTTTGACCGGCTTTCAGTTTCCAGGTTTGATTGTTGGCTTTCACTGAATCGCGATCGATACTGACTTGTACCCGGTAAAAAACACCCAATCGCTCATCGGTTTTGGCATCTGGCGAAATCGATACCACTTTTCCGGGAATAACGCCGTAATTTTGATAGGGAAAAGCATCGAATTTGACTTGCACCGGCATTCCGGTTTTGACAAATCCCGCTTCTCGGTTCGGTAAACTGACTTCCAGCACTAAAGGAGCGTTATTCGGAGTCATTTCCGCAATGGTTTGACCGGTTTGAACAACTTCGCCGATGTTGTGGACATTGAGTGCGGAAATAACTCCGTTGACGGGTGCGTAGAGAAATCTTTGTTTGAGCTTATTTTTAGATTGAGTGAGCAGGGTTTGGGTTTCGGCAATTTTGGATTTGACTTGATTTAATTCCATTTCTAACTGCTGAACTTTTTGCTCTTTCTCTAACTGCGTTTGACGGGCTGTGGCTTGTTGGCTTTGGGCTTGGGCTTGTAGTCGATCGACTTCTGCCAATTGTTCTGCTAATTCACCTTGGGTTTTAGAAATGGCGCTAGTTCGATCGCGCAAACCCTGTTCAACCTCAAACAGCTTTTCCTTAACTACAGTTACATCAGACAGTTGACTCCTGATCTGAGCGCCTTGCTTGTCGCGCACGGTTTGCTCAACTTCAAAAGCGCGATCGTGAGCCTGACTTTCCTCTCCCAACTGGCTTCTAATCACCGCGTTTTCACTCTCCCGCAGAGCTTCCTCAGCTTGAAACAATACGTCTTTTGAAAGTGCTCCTTCATCTACCAAAGGTTTGAGACGCGCGATCCGCTCTTTGTGAGCCGCTACTTTTGTTTGCAATTGTGTCAACAAATCTTGAGTTTTGCGTTGCAACGGTTTCAGCCGATCGCGCCGCCCTTGCTGCGAGTTAATATCTGTTTGCAGTTGCGAAACCAAGTCTTGCGCCTGCTTTTCCAGGGGTTTGAGCTTTTGCTGGCGTGCTTTCTGGGAGACTACATCGAATTGCAATTGCTCAATTTGAGACTGTGTGGTGGCCACTGAAGCACGAGCGCGATCGATCGCAGCTTGGGCTCCTCGTTTATCTGCTTCTGCGATCGCTTTGCTAGCTTGAGCTTCCAATCGCGTTCGTTCGATCGAACTAATCTGCTGTACCAATTGAATCTGATAGCCATTGAGTATTTTATCGAGACGTTCCACCTCTCCTGAAGCTGTTTCCGGGTCTAATTCTGCCAATAATTGTCCAGTTGTGACCTTTTGACCTTCTTTAATCGCGATGTTAATGATTTTTCCCGGCTCAGTCGGGTGAATTTTGTAAACATCACCTTTGGGTACTAATTTGCCTTGAGCGTGACCAACTTGATCGATTTTTCCGAAAATTGCCCACGCTCCAAAAGCTACGGAAAAAACCATTCCTCCTAATATCAACTTCTGAGGAAAAGATACTGCTGGCTGATCGAGTACCGACTGCAAAGAAGTAGACCAATTATCTTCCTCGTGAGTGCGTAACTTGGCAGGATTGATATAGTCATTAATTTTAGAAGAGCGATTTTGAGGTTCTACTACTTCTAAAGAGCGGTCTTTTTGACTGACTTCGTTTTCTTTTAAAGCTACACCCCCATAGATTTCATCTATTTCATCAGGAGCGCATCCTAATTCTTTGGCATCTTCTGAAAGCATGATATTTTCTCCAAATTAGTCTGTTGACTGTTGGTAGTTGACTGTTGACTGTTGGCAGTTGACTGTTGGCAGTTGGCAGTTGACTGTTGACTGTTGGCTGTTGTGATAAGTCAGGAGTCAGAATTTAGGAGTCAAAAGTAATTGGGAATTGGTGATTGAAAATTATCTTGAGTCTTATATTGGTTGCTAATGACTAATGACTAATGACTAATGACTAATGACTTAAAGATCGAGTTGTTGCTGAGCAAGGTGATAGTAGAGTCCACGTTCAGCCATCAATTGTTCGTGGTTCCCTTGTTCGGCTAGAATGCCTTTGTCTAAAACTAAAATGCGATCGGCATTACGCACCGTAGACAACCGATGGGCGATGATAAACGAAGTGCGATCGCGACTAATCCGAGCCAGATTTTGCTGAAACCTGCGCTCAGACTCAGTATCCAAGGAAGAAGTTGCTTCATCCAAAATCAAAATTCGCGGATCACCTAAAAGAGCACGGGCGATCGCAATTCGCTGTCGCTGTCCCCCAGACAAACTCGTTCCCCTTTCCCCCACAGGAGTTTGATAACCAAGCGGCATATCCTGAATAAAAGCATGAGCTTCTGCCAACTTCGCCACCTCTATCGCCTCTTCCAAGCTTCTAGAATCAGCACCCAGCCCATTTTTGTACAGCGTAATATTTTCCAAAATCGTTCCCGAAAACAAGAAACAATCTTGAGGGACAACACCCAACTGAACTCGCAACGACTGCAAAGAAATATGCCGAATATCGTGGCCATCAATTGTCAGTCGCCCCTTTTCTGGATAATAGAAACCTTGCAGCAATTTCACCAAAGTGCTCTTACCAGAACCGCTGCGGCCAACAATAGCCACAGTTTCTCCAGCTTGCACCTCAAACGAAAGATTTTGCAGCGTATTCCGTTCGTCATCTTGCGAATAGCGGAAAGAAACATTTTCCAACTTGACATTTCCCTGAATGCGCGGCAGCACCAGCATCGGTTTGCTAGGACTTTCTTCCGGTTCAGCCGAGAATACATCGTCCAAACGCTCGATCGAAACCAGCACTTCTTGAAACTGATCCCAAAGTCCCACTATAGACAGCACAGGAGAAATCACACTCCCGATCATCATATTAAAAGCGACAAATTGACCGATCGTCAACTCATCTTGAATCACCAGCATCGCCCCGTACCACAGCAAAGCCGTGCCACCCAAAGTATTAATCGCACCCCCAATTATTTGCAGCGAATTTCCCAATTTTTGCCCGCGAAATTGGGTATTAATCATCACTGTTAATTGGTCTTCCCAGCGCCAGCGCATTTCTCGCTCAGAAGCAGTTGCTTTAATTGTCGCCACCCCAGTAATCATCTCTACCAAAGATGAGTTTTGCTTAGCACTAGCATTGAAAATCTCCCGCGATATTTTTCGCAGAAACGGAGTTGCAACTAAAGTCAAAATCACAATCGGTGGAATCAAAGCCAGCACCAACAAAGCCAGACGCCAGTTGTAGTAAACCATCAGTGCAATGTAAACTACGGCAGTCAAAGCATCTAACCAAGCAGTAATCGCTTGGCGAGTCAGAAACGCCTGAATTTTTTGATTTTCCTGAACGCGCGTTAAGATGTCACCAACTTGACGCGATTCAAAAAACTTGATCGGCAAACTGAGAGTATGACTAATAAAGCCACTAATTAAAGTCAGATCAATGCGGTTAGAAAGGTAATCGAGCAAGTATTGTCTGCTTGCACCCAACAGCGATCGCCAAATACCAAATAGCAGTAGTCCGATCGCAAACACGTGCAGCGTTGCGATGCTTTTACTAACAACTACTTGGTCGAGAATTACTTGGGTAAATAGCGGAGTCACTATCCCAAATATTTGAATGAACAAAGATATGACCAGAATTTGTGCGATCGTACTACGGTAGGGCCAGACTATACCGAGAAAATTTTGTGTTTTGATCCCTTTTTGTTCGGTAATGTCATTGCGGTATAGCTGCGGTGTCGGGTCTAAAATTAGGGCGTAGCCAGTCCAATTTTCGGCAAAGTTTTTAACACTCATCCACCGCTTGCCCATCGCCGGATCTGCAACTAAAACTTGTTGATTTTTAAAACGGTAAACTGCAACATAGTGATTGCCTTGCCAGTGAGCAATCCAGGGATTTTGATTGCGGAGAGGAGTTAAAGAAGCTCGCACGGGACGAGCCTGAAAACCCATTTTTTCCGCTGCTTTTGCCAAACTTTTGAGGGAGGCACCGCTGCGACCAATTTCTGCTAGTTCGCGCAAGTAATTAAGACTGAATTTTTTACCCCAATATTCGCTAATCATCGCTAAGCAGGTGGCTCCACAATCTGCTGAACTTTGCTGTTGAATGAATGGGTGTCCACTGCCCAACCACTTCCGTCGCTTGGGTTTGGGAAAGGTGATGCTGACTGCTTGGGATTGGGAATTACCGACGACGGTTAATTTGGGCGACTTGGTTTGTGAGGTATGGTTGGAATTTTTTGGAGGCTGTATTAAGGTTGAATTATGAGGTTTGCGGATGATTTTTGGGGGAGAATTGCTGTTATCAGAAATTGCTGCTGTTGCGATTTCCCACTGTGTGCTATTAAGCTGGTAAACTAGCAAATCTGTTTTAGCTTGCCAATCTTCTGATCCAGAGTCGGGATGTCCCCAATCACTGCCGATGATTGGTGGTTTTTCACCTTGAATTTGACCGCTGCGTAGCCAAAAATGACTTGGCGATTTTTGATATTGCTGAGCGAGTGAAACTCCGGCGGGGATTCGGGTTTCTTCTATGTAAGGGAGTAACTGAGGCCAGAGGGTTTGTTGTTGCTGGGGATCGAGCGATCGCAATTCTGTTTGTGTCTTAAAGAATATTAACCGCTGTCGCTGTTGAAATTGTGCCTGCAAGTGTTGTTGAAGTTCGGGACATTCTTCTAAAATTAGCTGCAATTTGGATACATCAATCCGAGCCATTTGGCAAGTACCGACTGCAATTGCTCTGTAAGCTACTCCGCTTTCGACAAATAGGTTGTCTGTCCCAAATATTTCTCCAACTTCCAGTACAACTGCCGAATTTTCTTCCTGTTTAGTGCCTGTTACTGTTAACAGTCGGACTCTTCCTTGGCTAACTAAGTAACAATTGCGATCGATCTGTTCTTTGTCAAGTGAATGGCTGTCACTATCCAGATTTTGATATTTGGTGATTTCATCCCCTAGCTGAAAGTCGTAAATTTCACAGGCTGCATTTATTTTGGCAACTACTGTTGGTTTTGCGCCTATCTCCTCCAAGAGTTGTTGAATCGCTGGAACATTCTGCACTGATTCAGGCGATCGGGAAAAGTAATTTTTCACACCTAAGCTTTTATTCATAGCTTCCCCTATTAAATTACGTTGAATTGGGCGATCGAGAACTAGCTAGGTAATGCAAAAATTTGAGCTGTTAAAATCAACCTAGCGGGCTAAAAAAAATAAATTTGACATAAAAGCTGCTGATTTCAGACCAAGAATTTCAAAGGTGGTACAAGCCCCCGAATTTATCCGTGCAATTAATCCAAAATCTAAAATCTTCAAGAAAGAGCATTTATCCGTGGGGTCAATCTAAAATCTAAAATCTAAAATCGATTGACCTCCTTTCAAAAGTTTTAGGATGTGGAATCTGGTCTTTTGAGGATTGGGTATTAATTACTTACGTGTTACCTTGCTTGGTTCCGATCATACTTACATGATTGCTATATTGACTACTGTTTCCAGACTAACTTTACTAAATCTTTATATTTAAGCAGTATATTCAGCCAAATTATAAAGATTTAGTAAAGCTGAATCATTGTAATTGTGCGTACATTTACGGAGTAAATTAAAAATAATTAAAAATAATAAATATTATCGCTGATAATTATGAAGATTATGTGTTATTGTGCATTTAAAAAAAATATTTCACCTTCCTGGAAAAAGCCTCAAATCCTTTCTCCTCTCGCAAGACGGGTAATAAGCAGCAATTTATATAGGTAGCAGCTTATCTGAGTAAAAGTAAAGAAATATTACAGCAATTTGTAGCAGTAATTAAAGAAATTAATTTGGATTTGGATTGTGCTATATAGTGGTAGTCAAACGAACAAGACTTACGAAATCTGACTCTCATCAACCGGGTTTTTGATCGGCATTAAAGGTATTAAAATCAATCACGGAGGCGATCGCCAATTATCCATACTTACCTAAAGTCTCAACAATTACCTGAGCCTAATCAGCACTGAGGACGATTCCAGCTAGCTATTTGCCCTGATAAGTTAAGAACAGTAAAAATCACTTGACTTTTTGCAGAGGTTTATGATGTTTGGATTTTCTATATTGGCGATGTATGTTATAGCTTTCTTGATACTGACTCAACCGATGGGCAGCGGTCAGAGCCGCCAGTGGTGGGTGGAACTTGATACAGACTCACCAAACCGCACCTATTACTTTGGCCCATATCGAAGTAAGGATGAAGCCGACAATAGCACGATCGGCTATATCAAAGACTTGGAGAAAAAAGGAGCTAAAAAAATTAGCATCAACATCCAACAAGGCCGCCAACCCACCCAGCTCAAAGCTAACCAAGACTAAGAGAAGGATAACTTCACATCCAGATATTGTAAAACCCGCCTCAACCTAAGCACCGTCAGGATAGAGGAGACGGCATTGCCGTGTCCCTACAAGAACTAGCTGTAATTCGCTTTCCGATCCCTTTTTTCTCCGGTATGGGCGATTCCAGTTTTTTTCACAGTACCCCGTTTAAATTACTACGGGGATTAAAAGTACGATTTGCCTGGATTTTTTCATAACATTCCCGTTCTACAGTGGTGATTTCTTTTGGCGGTACGATCGCAATTTTCACCAAAAGATCAGTCCGTTCATCCTTCTTCGGCTTCGGCCACCCCTTACCCCGCAACCGCAAAGATTGGCCCGATCGCATTCCCGCAGGAAACTTAACAGTTATCATACCTTCAGGCACCGGCACCTCAATTGACGCTCCTAAAACAGCCTCGTCTGGAGTTATCGGCACCTCACAGACCAAATTTTCCCCATCAAACTGGAAAAAAGGATGAGGTAAAACCTCTACCTTCAGATACAAATCTCCCTGCTGCTTCGTGTACGGGTCAACTTGACCTTTACCTTTTACCCGAATTTTGCTACCAGTTTTCACTCCCGCCGGAATCGAAACTTCCCCCGTAGCGACTCTCTTGGAAGTGCCACGAAAAGCTTCCCCCAAAGTTAGAGAAATCGCCACTTCCGTATTGAGAGATATTCCTGTGGCGCGGTTTTCGTACCCCGCGAAATCTTCAAATCCCCCAAAACCAGTCGGTCCACCTGTCGTAGTCCGGTAATTCCAGTTACCATTGCGGCCCGCACTAGCACTAGCCCCAGGGCCACCCCCGCGCCCCAGTAAAGTATTGATAAATTCATCAAAACTGCCATACTGACTGAAGTCAACTCCACCAAAGTCTGTAGGCGCAGCGCCCCCGTACCCGCCCGCGCCCGGCCAGCCCCCGGTCGTTGCCGCAGCTTGCTTCCAGTATTGACCGTATTGGTCGTATTTTTTGCGTTTTTCCGGGTCTGACAAAACTTCGTAGGCTTCGTTAACTTCTTTAAAACGAGCTTCGGCTTCCTTGTTCCCTGGGTTCATATCCGGGTGATATTTCCGGGCTAGTTTCCGAAAAGTTTTTTTAATTTCATCAGCGCTGGTGGTTTTGTCGAGTCCCAGAATAGCATAATAGTCTTTAAAATCTGTTGCAGCCATTAACGAATCTCCTCTTTATTAGTTATTAGTTGTTAGTTTTTAGAAGCAATAAATCCCAGCTTTATGGGATAGCGAATAAGTTTGATGCTGTAGGTAAAAGTTCCTATGGCATCTCATCCAAATTATAGGTTATCAAATTTTTACCCTGCGATCGAGTGCGGTTGTTGCAACCTTGGCGATCGCAATTTCCACACCGTGTCAGATTTTAGATTTTAGACTTAGAAACTCCTGCCATCAAAGCTTGTGCTTTACATTTCAAAGCGATCCTGGTTTTTTTATGATAACATAAAATCAATAAAACTAGATAAGCTTTTCTCCATTTAAACCAGTAACGAGGCTAGTAGGGTGCGGCAGCCTTGTACGGGCGAATGGCAAGAGAGCCCCTACTGAAACGGAAAACCTTGTAGGGGCGAATGGCCATTCGCCCCTACGCACCGACAGCGTTTGAGTTTAAATGCCGAACAGCTTACCCAAAGCAAAAAAAAGGGTTAGTCCACGGGAGGGTATTGATTTGGTCGCAGATGTTGACACCAAAGATATGTTGTGTTTGTCAAGGCTTTAGAGTATTAGTTTTTACTGCTCGATAGATTTAATTTAACAAATTATCACATATTGTTTAGTTGTGTGTTATTTAGAACACACTCTTTCCGAAAAAATAGGATAGCATGGTAACTCAATGAATTACGAACATTACTAGGGTGCTAAGATGCTGAACTATTTGCTCGGCTGGCCTTGCGGCTGCTGCGACGATTGGAAGGATAACTCCGAGAGTGGTATTATACTCAGAAGCGGGCAGCGCATTTGTCAGTCTTGCTACGATCGCAAAATCAAGACTCAGAAGCTATCTGCCAGACGCAAGAGAGCGAAGATGTCTGTATCGCCACAGACAGTAGTAATAGAGAATTATCATTAATCATTAGTCATTAGTCAAGGAAATTATGACTAATGATTAATGACTAATAACTAATAACTAAATGATAGTTCCATTGGGAATTGTGGCATTTTTCAGCACTACGACAATGCCGCTGCGAATGTAAAAACCCTCGCTTTCGCGATTGGCTTCTTCTACCCGGTCTTTATTAATGATTTGAACATTACAGCCGATCCGTGCATTTTTATCCACAATCGCGCGGCGAATTGTGGTGTCTGCACCGATGCCGAGGGCGACTCCACTGTTTTCCAATGCCGAATGGCGTTCGGCGTCGGGTTCGTAGAAGTCAGAACCCATGACGAGGGTATCTTGAATTGTACATCCGGCTTCAATGCGCGATCGAACTCCCAACACAGAATGATCGATTCGGCACTGTTTCAGAATGCAGCCTTCAGCAATAATTGATTCCGTCACGGTAGCATTTAACAGCTTAGTCGGCGGCAAGAAACGCGGGCGAGTATAAATTGGAGCATTTTCATCGTAGAAACTGAAAGGCGGCTGAGGCTGTTTTGTCAGCGCCAAATTAGCATCATAAAAAGCTTCAATCGTTCCGATATCTTCCCAATAATCGTCAAACAAATAAGCTTGAACATTGTGGTCTTTTGCAGATGCCGGAATAATCTCTTTGCCAAAATCAGTTTGGTCTAGGGATTCTTTAAGCAGTTTAATCAAAACCTCTTTTTTGAAAACATAAATCCCCATCGAAGCAATGTAAGGACTTTCCTTGGCTTGTTCCGATGTCAATCCCAGTTTGGTAGTATCCACCTGCATTTCTTTCAGCGCATCACCTTTTGGCTTTTCGCTAAAAGAAACAACGCGACCATTGTCATCAATTTTCATCAAACCAAAATCCGAGGCCCGCTTCTCATCCATTGGCAAAACGGACAGAGTGATGTCGGCGTTAGTTTCGCGGTGTCTATCCACGAACTTGCGGTAGTCCATGCGATATAGGTGGTCGCCTGAAAGAATCAAGTATTCGTCAACGTCCCACTGTTCTAGCAGCCAGAGATACTGGCGAACTGCATCCGCTGTCCCTTGAAACCAATCGGGGTTTTCCTGAGTTTGCTGAGCCGCCAGTACCTCGGCAAATCCTTCTGTAAAGCCAGAAAATTGGTAGGTCCGAGCGATGTGGCGGTTCAGGGATGCCGAGTTGAACTGGGTAAGGACATAGATTTTGAGTATTTCTGAGTTAATGCAATTGCTGACTGGAATATCGATGAGGCGATATTTGCCAGCGAGGGGAACTGCGGGTTTGGCTCGCAGTTTGGTTAGGGGGTAGAGGCGAGTGCCTACACCGCCACCGAGAATGATGGCTAATACTCTTTTCAAGGAACTTCCTCCTGGGGGCCGATGAACTCTCCAAGTCCAGTGTCTGATGGTGAGGACTTCTTGACAAGGGGGAAACTTGGGATTTTGGATTTTAGATTTTAGATTTGGGATTTTTGAGTTAAAATACTCACTTAATCAATTTGGGATATTTGAAAAAAATCTTCATTTTTCTACCAAAAGCTAGATACCCCAGCAACCTCTGCTAAAGTAGCCTAAGCCATAAGAAGCTAGGAGAATTGTATGCAGATTCAAACGCCGGACTGGGTTAAACACGCGGTATTCTACCAAATATTCCCCGATCGCTTCGCCAAAAGCAAACAGCCCCGCAAACGCCTGCTGCAAAACTTCATGTGGGAAGAATGGCACGAAATCCCCACCCTCCAAGGCTACAAAGGCGGCGACTTGTGGGGCGTGATGGAACAGCTAGACTACTTGCAGGATTTAGGCATTAACGCCATTTATTTCACCCCGATTTTTCAATCCGCCTGCAATCACCGCTACCACACCCACGACTACTATCAAGTCGATCCCATGTTAGGTGGCAATCTGGCTTTTAAAGAGCTTCTAGATGCCGCCCACGATCGCAACATCAAAATCGTCCTCGATGGCGTATTCAACCACGCCAGCCGTGGCTTTTTCTTCTTCCACGACATCCTGGAAAACGGCCCCAATTCTCCCTGGTTGGATTGGTTTAAAATAGAAGGCTGGCCGCTATCTGCCTACGACGGCAATTTGCCAGCTAATTATGCCGGTTGGGACGGCAATCGAGCACTGCCTGTATTCAATCACGACAATCCAGAAGTCCGAGAATACATTATGGAAATAGCCGAATACTGGATTAAATTCGGCATCGACGGCTGGCGGCTGGACGTTCCTTTTGAAATTAAAACACCAGGATTTTGGCAGGAATTTCGAGAACGAGTTAAAGCGATTAATCCCGAAGCTTACATTGTCGGCGAAGTCTGGCATGATGCGCGGGAATGGCTGGACGGAACGCAATTTGACGGGGTGATGAATTATCTGTTTGCGGCGGAGACTATTGCTTTTGCTGCGGGCGATCGAGTAGATAAATCCCAACTGGAAGGTCGTTCTTACTACCCCTATCCACCACTTTTTGCTAAGGAGTATGGGGAGAACATTCAGGAACTTTTGGCATTATATCCTTGGCCGATTCAGCTCACTCAACTCAATTTGTTAGCTAGTCATGATACTGCGAGGTTGCTGTCAATTGCTGGTGGGGACAAAAAGAGTGTTGAACTTGCTACTTTGCTGCTGTTAACTTATCCCGGTGCTCCCAGCATTTACTACGGTGATGAAGTTGGTTTACCCGGTGCTCTCGATCCTGATTCGCGTCGCGGTTTTCCCTTAGAAGCTCACTGGGAAATTGATGTTTTTGATTACCACAAGCAGTTGATTGGTTTGCGGCAAAAATACTGCGCCCTTCGCACTGGAGGGTATGAAATTTTGTTTGCTGAGGGAACGGTTTATGTTTTTGCGAGGATTTTGGGGGATGAGGAAATAGTTGTTGCTGTGAATGTTGGGACTGAATCTGCAAATATTAGCTTTGAGGTGCCGGTCACTGAGCGTAGTCGAAGTGTAAAATCTCCTCACGGGAAGTTATTGTTTGGGAAAGGTAAGTTTGTTTGGAAGGGTGAAGGGGAAACTCGGCATTTAGAATTGATGCTGCCGGCGCGATCGGGCTTGATTATCGGTCCGGCTAATTGAGTCAGCCAACCTGAAAAAACAGAATACCCAGATACCCGACTTCTTAAAGAAGTTGTCGGGGATCTCAGGGCAGGCAGAAGCAAATCGCATTATGCGGTAGGATGACCGAATAGCCGATTATGATGAGTTTGGTCTTAGCTACTGCATAATCCTCTGAAACCATCCCGATGAACAGACAAAGTTTATCCAGAGGCGAATATGGCAACTACAATCGAGCAAATTGTCCCATACCAGGACTTCCGCAATTGGAAGTACGAAGTGGATGCAGAGAGCGATCGCATTCTAACAGGCGTTAAGGATATAGCAATCCTTGCAGGAGTCGTAAAGATTTTCACCCCACCCCTCCCCTTATTAAGGGGAGGGGGTAAGAAGTTCACAAATGATTTAGGATTGCTATAGCTGAAAAGCTTAAGGCCAAGCTGTGTCCTCCTACTTTCGAGTCAACCGTCAACCGTCAACAATCCTGACGGTGCAACCGGAATTGATATAACAATTAGCAAGTAACTATGAAACGAGCAGTATTTCTGGACAGAGATGGCGTGTTAAATATCGAAGCTGGCTACATTCACCAAGTAGAAGATTTGCATTTAATCCCCGGAGTCGCCCAAGCTGTACGCCGCTTAAATGACAAACAAATATTTTGTTGTCTGGTTTCCAATCAATCAGGACCGGCGAGGAATTATTATCCGGTTAGCCATGTAGAAGCTTTGCACAAACGTCTTTGTCAGTTATTAGAAAATGAAGCAGGAGCCAAGTTAGATGCTCTTTATTATTGTCCTTATTTAAGCGAAGCAGAAGGCGGAACCAACCCAGAATTTACGCGGTACACAACTTGGCGCAAACCGAATACAGGAATGTTAGTCGCTGCCGCTTGGGAACAGGATTTAGATTTGCGAAATAGTTTTATGGTGGGGGATAAAGCTACGGATGTCGATATGGCTCATAATGCTGGCTGTACGGGTATTTTGGTACAAACTGGTTACGGTGAAAGTGTGTTGAGTGGGAAGTATCAGCACCATACCAAACCGGATTTTGTTGCTGCAAATTTAGTGGTGGGTGTGGACTGGATTTTAAAGCACTTTGATTAATTTATTTGTTAAATCATATCAATTCTGGTGTTACCGGAATCAAAGAAATGGAGGAGACGGCAGTGCCGTTTCCTGATTACTAAATTCTAACTCTTCCTTTACTTTTAACACTCAACTGCTTTGAAATGAATGTATAGTAGTGCAAGGCAAAAAACAGATTGATCGCCAAAAAGACCACGGTTAAAACAAAGGTGAAAAAAGACATAAATGACAGTCCAGAAGTCATTATAAACAAGGCTAAAATGCTTGAGCAAAGCCCAAAACCAGAAGCGAAAGAACTTAGAACTAACAACTGCACCTTGGACATAATTTTATTTTTAAATTTGCACTTAAATTACAGCGTATTCCAGGTTTATGAGGTACTATCAATATCCTCGTAGGGACGCGGCAGTGCCCATAGGTGTCAACTTAAGGTCAAACCCAGTCAGAGACAGTTGTTTGACTATTAAATCTAGATCCCCCCTAGCCCCCCTTAAGAAGGGGGGGACAAGAGTCTTCTCAAAGTCCCCCTTCTTAAGGGGGATTTAGGGGGATCTAGACTTGGCTATGAACTAGAGATACCAAGGCTTTCAGGCTTAAGTTGACACCTATGGGCAGTGCCGTGTCCCTACAATTAATCACCGTAGGGACACGGCACGTGCCATTGGTGTCAACTTAAGGTCAAACCCAGTCAGAGACAGTTGTTTGACTATTAAATCTANATCTAGACTCAGGTAAAAACCAGATTTCTCAGGGCTTTCAGGCTTAAGTTGACACCAATGGGCACGTGCAGTCTCCTAATTTCGGGTAATATTAATTCCGATGCTACCGAAATGATTGTTAACAGTTGCTACCGAAATGATTGTTAACAGTCAACAGTCAACAGTCAACAGTTAACAGTCAACAGTTAACAGTCAACAGTTAACAGTCAACAGTTAACAGTTAACAGTCATCGAGATTACATTTTATTGAGCTGCGATCGCAATTCTTCCAACTCAGCATCAATCACCGGACTCGATTCAGCGCTATTAGCCGCAGCCGTTTTACCCGATTCTGGCAATTGAGGTTGAGACACAGAACCTCCCGCAAGTTGCGCTTTCATTTGAGCCAGCTCGTCATCGACACCGCCGCCACTTTCGAGCAAACGGAACTGTTCTTCCAAATTGCTACCGCCCGCAGCCAATTCTGCTGACGCGCCCGCGCGAGCTTCAATTTGTAAAAGTTTTTCTTCCATGCGATCAAAAGCTGCCATTGAACTGCCGGTATTCAGGGAACCAATGGTGTTGTTGAGTTGTTCTTGAGCTTTGGCTGCGGATATTCTCGCCTTGAGCATATCCTTTTTTGTCTTGGCTTCAGAAATCTTGCTCTCCAAACCAATCAAGTTGCGCTTGAGACTTTCGACTTGAGTCGATTGCTGCTCTAGGCTAGCTTTCAGGGTAGTTGCTGTTTGTTCATGGGATTTTTTCCGCACCAGGGCTTCGCGGGCTAAAGTCTCGTCACCTTTTTGCAGAGCCAATTGAGCGCGTTGTTGCCATTGATTCGACTGAGATTCAGCTTGATTGTACTGGGTCTGGGTACGCTTTTGAGCGGCGATCGCACTGGCAACTGCCATCCGCAACTGCACCAGGTCTTCCTGCATATCCATCACGGACTGTTCTAAAATCTTTTCCGGGTCTTCAGCTTTGTTGACTATATCGTTAAGATTGGCTCTGACAACTCGGCTAATGCGATCGAATAATCCCATAATCCTATTTTTCCTTGGTGAGGTGTACGAGGTAAGCGGACAGCAGGCTTCAGGTACTAGCCTGCGGTTTTGAAATTCGGTTGGTCAGATTTTTAGTGCGATCGGGCATGAAGGCAATTTTTCCAAACATATAAATCTAGTTTAAAGCGATTTTTGTAAGTGATGCAGGCAAGCTTTTCAAGCTCTATCTACTAAGTTTAGCTTTGATCCGGGAATTCCTCAAGACGCTTCGAGGGATCTCTAGCTAAGATATTGACGAGTTCTTGCCGATCCAAAGTACGATTCTCCAGGCTTCGCCTTCAGGATGCGGGCGGCTCGCCCGACGGCAACTTAGGCATATTGGTACCCGGAAGCAATTGTGCTTTCATCGCAGCCAATTCCGCATCGACATCGCCACCACTTTCGAGAGCCAGAAACTTCTTTTCTAAATCGTTGCCGCCAAGTTCTGCAATGGCCTCGGAGCGAGCTTCTAGCTGCATGACTTTCTCTTCCATCTTTTCAAAGGCGCTCAAACCACTGCCTGTATTGAGATTACCCATCATTTCCTGAAGTTTTTCGGAGGCTTTTGCCGATCGAGCTCTGGCAATGTACATATCTTTTTTAGATCTTGCCTCATAAATTTTACTTTCCAAGGCCCGCATATTTTCTTTAAGTTGAGTAACAACAACGTTCTGCTGTCCCAGACTAGCTTTCATCGCTGTTGCCGTTTCTTGATAAAACTTCTTGCGAGTCAAAGCTTCCCGCGCCAAACTTTCCTCACCTTTTTGCAAAGCCAACTGCGCGCGCTGATACCATTCTGTTGCTGTGGACTCAGCTTGCGAATACTGGCGTTCGGTGCGTTTTTGAGCAGCAATTGACCCTGCCACAGCTTGTCTGAGCTGGACTAAATCTTCCTGCATATCCATCGTAGCCTGTTCCAAAATTTTTTCTGGATCTTCTGCTGCGCCGACCAAACTGTTAATATTTGCTCGAATGACTCGCCAAAGGCGATCGAATAATCCCATTTTGCCTTTCTCCAGATTTTAAATTTTACGAATGGGAACTAAAAATTCAAAATGAAAACTTTTAAATTCTCTGTCAACTACCCATCATCAAGCGGGGTACCGCTATGATGTGGGCTTGTATCTGAACTCCACCGCAATTCCGAAAACCTAGATAGGATTTCAGCTTTAGTTTCACTGCCCGATACATTAGGGGATGCTGACAAGCTCCCCGTGCTAGTCCAGTCCTGCCGAACTAACAACGTTCTCATTGCAATGTTTCGTGCACCTGCCAAATCAGCGTGTAACTCGTGACCGCAGCATTCACAACGAAACAATAGTCCTTTGTTAGGTCTATTAGCATCCGAAGTATGTCCGCATTTAGGACAACTCTTCGATGTATAATGTGCCGGAACTTTAGTTGCTAACGAACTATTTATATTAGCTTTGTAGTCAATATAGCCGTGCAATTCGGCAAAGGACCATTTCGCCTTATTTCTATTAGCTCTACGCTGCTTCTTGCTAGCCTTTTTCCCGGATTTAGACTTAGTTCTATCCCGAATTCCGGTCAAGTTCTCTAGTCCAATCAAAGTGTTAGGCTTTGCAATTTCCTTGCTGATTTGGTGGTTCACGTCAGCGATAAACCGTCTTTCTCTTCCAGATAAAGCGATTAGTCTTCGCTTTGCCGAACGAGTGCCTTTACGCTGAAGAGTTTGTCTAGCTTTGTGATAGCGGTTGGCTTTGTGTCTAGCGTCTTTTCCTGAGTAAAATTTCGACTTATTTTGTAAGTCTGTTTCTACTGCTAAGTAGCGCATACCCACATCGACACCAGAAACTCTGGTTATTTTTAGTGGGTTAATTTCAGGTACTTCTACTTCAATACTTACCATTAAGTAGTAAGTCTTAGAAGAACGCTGATAGACGATTTTAGCTGCCCCAATCTTGGAACCATTGGCAATCAAATTTAGATGCTTGTTGTAGCCATTATACGGGACTACTATTCTACCTTGTAGCGTGATAATACTCACTTGCTGCTCGGATTTAAACGAGTAGTCGCGTTGATAATTCAAGGTACAGGTTCGAGAAATGTATTTAGGGGGTTTGTCCAACCCTTTATACCGTTTCTTCGTGTAACCTTTGGCAATAGCGTTGTTAGATTGTTTTACCTTAGTCCAGAGAGTTTTGTAGGTTGCCGAAACCTGTCTGGGTACATTGCAAGCCATCTGAGCGCCGAGTCCAAAACGAACTCGCAACTCGTTGTAGACGGCTTTTTGCAACTTCAGACCGTTACTGGTTTTACCCGTACCAAAAGCGACTTGCGAAGTATAGTTCAGAGCATCACGATAAGCCAAGGCAGTCTGAGACACCAAAGCTTTTTGCTCGGCATTCAGGTTTAGTTTTAACTTGGCGGTGATTACTTGAGGCATTACTTTCACTAACTCTGGAAATATTGTATCTCGTGAATATGGAAAAAGCAAGTGGTGTAGTAAAAATAATTTGTTTGCTCATCGACCGCCCCGAACCCTCCGATTTCTAAAGCTACCGATTTGGTTTGGGGCGGATCTCTTCACTCACGCACATTCCTCCCGACGCTCACCTGGGTACAGGTAGAGCGCGGGACTCCTGCTGATTTAGTTGAATTTTTGAATTTTCAGTTCCCTCAGACTAATTCACGGCTGATAATATTGTGGCTTCACCCCTTTTGCTTGGAGTTCTTTCGCCAAAAGTTCTGCTGAGGCAGCATCGTTCAAAGCTCCCATTTGGATCTTGACACCCTTTGAGAATTTCCGCACGTAGGCATCTGGCACTGCAATTCTGGCTTGCTCTAGGGACTTGGCATCGCTGTAATCGACAACAACATAATAGAAACCATCGGTAGCCCGTTTGGGGGTTCCTAGTAGGGGCGAATGGCCATTCGCCCCTACTGCGGGGACTGGGGATGCCACATCCGGGGAGGCAGCAGCAGGAGTTGCTGAATTAGCAGCCAATGGGGAGGGTGTGGGAGGCAATGTCGGCAGTGTCGGAACTGTTTGGGCGGCGCTGGGACTGGGGCTCGGAAGCAACGCCTTGCTGAGATTGTTGAGTCCTCTTTCCCTAACAGTGCTGGAGTTGCCGTCTTCTGTCGGAATCGGCACAGCCCCGCTGGGGTTGGTGACTGGTGCCGGAGTTGGCGGAATAGACGCTTTTGGGGAGGGGGAAGCAATGGGGCTGGCGGTGGGCTTGACATTGCTGAGGGTGCTCAAATCTAGCTCGACAAATTCCTTGGAAGCCAGATTAGGAGCTTTTGGCAGTTCCTTGCTTCCGGTATCAGCTACTGTACTGGCGTTATTTTGGGATTGTGAGGGTGCTTTGCGATCGACCAAACGGTTCAGACCTACCATTTTAGCTAGACTCGACGGGTAAAAGACTGCGTAGCCCAAAGCTGTACACGACACCAGAAACAGCAGCATTGAACAGAGTCCCAAGGGAGTCAACAGACTGGCTGCTAAACTGCGTTCTTCTGGAGCCTCGGCTGTTGGCGAGTCCAAACTTTCGATCAGTTTTTCGCTCGATTCGAGATAGTTGTTTGGTGGCGCGGCACTGATAGATAGTTTTATTGGTTGTCTCTCGTCCGCAGTAGCTGTGATTGCTGTACCACCACGACTGCCACCAAGAGACAGGGGGGATAGGGAATGCTGGGATTCCTCCACTGCCGTTGGTAGGTTTTGACCTAACTGGTTAGCATTGGCTGTTTGTTTATCTGGGCGAAGTGATGGCGACACCCACTGTTCGGCTCGTCGCCTGTGCCTCCTGTATGTGGTCAGTTCTGCTTCCAGGTTGACATCCAAGCACCCTAGCGCAGCTTGTAAAGCATGATTGATGGGTGTTGAAGACGATTGATGATTTGACGATTCCACCGAAGAACGCTTACTCATAAGTACAACTCCTACTGTCTCTGAATTAATTTTAATCTTTTGATTTTGACACTCTCAGGGTTCAAGGCGCTGAGATTCTTGAACTGGCATTTAAGATTTCCTGCTTCACAGACTTTGGATTAGGCAAAGCCCCTGTCTAAATTTCTTTGGTATCAGACGGTCAATTCTTGATTAACATTTGATTCTATTCTGTAGCCAGTTATCTTATTTCGGTGATCTAACGCACAAGTTCCGACAAGAGAAAATATGCCAGCGAGTGATGATTTGTAACATCTCATATTGGTTCCGCATTTGTGCTTTGTCTTGATCCCTGTTCTTTTATTAACTTTTTGTCTGCCTTTTTTGATAAAAAATGAGTGACTACTAAGCCAAGTGTTTCTGTATATAACACGATTATAAATAAATTATAAAGTTTAATTCTGGTTCGGGATCGCTAAAACCCTGACACCATATGAGCTGCGATGCTCTAATACCTGCTAGCTCAACAAAGCAGAATTAAATAATAAAATCAGAAACCAAAGAACTTTTATGAAAATTCCTTTAACTTCAGCTTGTCGTCACTGTCGCCATTATATGCCAGAGGGAAGACGTGGCGGTGTTTGTCAGCAGCTAAGCGTGCCGGTTCAAGGTCAGTGGAAAGCTTGTTCTTTGGCTGTTTCACCATTTGGGCCGTCTTGGGACAATATCGAAGAACTTCCACTGTGGCAGGAACAGGTTGCTACTTTGCCAGAACCAACCGTCGCTGTCTCTGAGCGCAATTCTTGTCAGCTAACACGGACAACTCTCACAGAAAAATCTCTGCCGACACTCTCAGTTGAGTTTGCCTGAAGCAGGATCACTCAACTGGTAGCAAGCGCATCTGCTTAATTCAATTCGATTTATTAGACATCTCCTAAGAAGATAGCCAAGAACAGGCATCCTGCCTGTTCCACAATAATTATGGGAGATCTCTATTGATCGTAAATCAAAAACATATTTGAGACGATCGAATTAAAAAACTTTTTTTTTCTGTACTTAAGGTAGCCAAGGATACTGACTAAAATCAGGTTCTCGTTTTTCTAAAAATGCTTGTTTGCCTTCGGCTCCTTCTTCGGTCATGTAATAGAGTAAAGTGGCATTTCCTGCTAGTTCTTGTAGTCCGGCTTGACCGTCGCAGTCGGCATTAAAGGCAGATTTCAGACAGCGAATCGCGATCGGACTTTTGTCTAAAATTTCTGACGCCCACTGAATCCCTTCTAGTTCGAGTTGTTCTACGGGAACGACAGAATTTACTAAACCCATTTCTAAGGCTTGCTGGGCGCTGTACTGGCGACACAAAAACCAAATTTCTCGCGCTTTTTTTTGTCCGACGATTCTGGCGAGATAGCTGGCCCCGAAGCCACCGTCGAAACTGCCGACTTTTGGCCCTGTTTGTCCGAAAATGGCATTTTCCGCAGCGATGGTCAAATCGCAAATTAAGTGGAGAACGTGACCCCCGCCGATCGCATAACCTGCAACTAAAGCAATTACAACTTTCGGCATCGATCTGATCAATTTTTGCAATTCCAGAACATTCAAGCGAGGAATGCCGCCATCATCTACATAGCCTGCTTTACCCCGCACACTTTGATCCCCTCCGGCACAAAATGCGTATTTCCCGTCCGTGTGGGGCCCCGCACCGGTGAACAGGACTACGCCGATTTTTGTGTCTTCCCGCGCGTCTATAAAAGCATCACACAGTTCCGAGACGGTTTTGGGACGAAAAGCATTGCGCTTGTGGGGCCGATTGATGGTAATTTTGGCGATGCCGTTGCTTTTGTGATAGAGAATATCTTCGTAGGTTTTGGCGGTTTGCCATTCAATTTCCATAATCGATCGATTTTAAATTTGAGATTTGAGCTTGAGCTGAGTCATTAAATCCAGGAAGCAGTCACTTTTAGATTTTAGATTATTGGTGTTCTAAAAGAGAAAGCAGGTGCTTTGCTGAAGCGGCAAATACTGGTTCGCGGGACTCGAATTTGAGCGGGGCCAGTAGTTCTTTGACTTCGGCAAAAGCTTCGGAGTCTACAGTTCCTTCTTTGGTGAATGTAGCGTCTATGGCTGCAATATATCGGGAGTCGATACCGAGTTGTTGTCCGATCGCAGTTAAGTACATTTGCTCACGAAGGTCGATGCGTCCGTCTACTGCTGACATTTCGTAGCCGAAGCAAATCAGCAACAGCTTTTCGGAATCTGAAAAAAATGCTGTCAGGGTTAGCAGTTCTGTCGGGTTAAAATAAACTTGCTGTTTCGAGATGCCACTGACAATACGTTCAATCAGTCCGACTCGATCGCGATCGCTACTGGCAAAGGCTTTTAGAGTTTTTTGCAACCGTTCTTCTTCTTCGAGGGCGATCGTTCTATCGATAATCATCACTCCTCGCAAAATCGAAACTAGAGCCGTCAGGAACACAACTAGAGGAGTGACATCTTCTTCGCGGAGCTTTTGCCGACTGATGCGGGACAACAAATCGATGACTTCAGTGCTAATGGTGGTAGTGTCCATAATTAAAAATTATTTTCGATCTGGTTGTAAGCTGTTCTCCATTTAAACCAGTAACGAGGCTAGTAGGGTGCGTCAGCCTTGTACGGGCGAATGGCCATTCGCCCCTACTATACATGGGAAAACCTTGTACGGGCGAATGACCATTCGCCCCTACGCACCGACAGCGGAGGAGTTTAAATGCCTAACAGCTTAGTGTAACTTTTCTTTGTCGATTTTAAGTGTTTTTACATAAACTTCAAGTCTAGGACTAAAAACTTTGAATTCTCCAACAGAGCTGTTATTTACTGGCGATCGCACTTATTCTATTCACAAACGGTGGATGAGTCGGGCTGTGGAACTGGCACTTGTGGCCGGCGATGCGGGTGAAGTGCCCGTCGGTGCTGTGATTGTTGACGGTGGTGGTAAGTTGATTGCCCAATCCCAAAATCGGCGAGAGCGAGACTGCGATCCCACTGCTCATGCTGAAATCTTGGCTCTGCGGGCGGCTGGGCAAGTTTTGCAAGACTGGCATCTCAATCAATGCACTCTTTATGTAACACTGGAGCCTTGTCCAATGTGTGCTGGTGCTATTGTACAGGCTCGGCTCGGTTTGCTGGTCTACGGAGCAGATGACCCAAAAACTGGTACGATTCGGACTGTAGGGAATATTCCAGATAGCGCCTATTCTTGTCACCGCCTAGAGGTGCTCGGTGGAATTATGGAGTCGGCTTGTCGGGAGCAGTTGCTGTCTTGGTTTGAATCGCGGAGGAAAGTTTAAAACGTGAAAATTTGGACCCTCGATCGGCAATGCTTAATTGTACTTGGCTAATTAACTGAAATAATAGATCCTTAAGTGTTCGATCGCTCAATGTGTATAATGCCAATAGCAAAACTGTCCGATCGCCAGACTAAAGATTTGTCAAACAACATAACTTTAGACTCTAGTCATCAATCAAACAGATTAATTGCTATGTGTCATACTGTCACGATCGCCCTTAATTCCAGTACCTCATCAAAGAGTAAAGCCAATGCCTGCCAAGGTAGCATCTAATACCTCTCGCGTTTCTCCTTGGTTAACCTCCTTGCTCTATCCATTAGGTCACTATGTTGTCCTGCCATCTTATTTTGGCAAGATACAGATCACTGGACAGGAAAACTTGCCGAAGGATGGGCCTGTAATTCTAGCACCTACGCACCGCTCCCGGTGGGATGCGTTGATGATGCCCTATTCAACTGGACAAAAAGTGACTGGACGCGATTTGCGTTTTATGGTGACAGCAGATGAGGTGAAAGGACTGCAAGGTTGGTTCATCAGGCATTTGGGAGGTTTTGCTGTCGATATCCGACATCCAGCAATTAGCAGTCTTCGTTATGGCGTGGAATTGCTTGTGGACAAGCAAATGTTGGTCATTTTTCCCGAAGGTGGGATTTTTCAGGATGGTGAAGTTCACCCGATTAAGCCTGGATTGGCTCGTTTGGCAATCCAAGCGGAGTCGATCGCACCTGGTTTGGGAGTGAAAATTGTACCGATCAGTATTCGCTACCGCCCGCGTATTCCTAGATGGGGTTCTCCGGTGAAAATTGCGATCGGTTCTCCGCTGTCAGTGATGGATTATGCTAAATCGGGTAGTACCAAAAAAGAGGCGCGATTGTTGACTGCTGATTTGGAAATAGCTCTGAAAAGTCTTGATGAAAGTTATTAGTTGTGATTGGTTAGTTGTGATTGGTTAGTTGTTATTGGTTAGTTGTTATTGGTTAGTTGTCAGTTCCATCGGTATTGTTCAAATATCCAAACAGTCAACAGTCAACAGTCAACATTATCAATGGGTTTTGCTTTGAACTTTAAGCCCGGTCAAATTGTCAGTTTAGAGTTGGGAAATACTTGTTTGCATTCCGAGGTAATTCAGGTGGTTGAGGCGCGTCAAGTCTGTTGGGTACGCCCTTTGATGTTAGTTGTATTTCAGTCTGGGGATGATTTAGGCGATCGCCTTTCCGAAGACTACACTATATCTGATTTGCGAAATGGTGCTGATTTGCTGTGGCCACTGAGTTTGTTTCAGGCGGCTTTGGATACAGAAGTAATTTCACTGTTGAGTCAGTTGTACTCTCTGGATTCCGAAAAAAAGGATGCTGTTATTGCTTCTCGGCAACTTAGAGATTTTGTCGATCGAGTTTGGACAGCTTTTCCCACCGCTTTTAATTAGTCAACAGTCAACAGTCAACAGTCAACAAATTTTATTTTAAAATACCGCGTGTGAAAGTTCCGATGGTTTAAGATTATTATGAATAACTTGACCGTCACGGAACCAGACAACTCGACGAGTTTGGCGCGCCACTTCCGGTTCGTGCGTCACCATCACCACAGTCATGCCACTGTCATTGAATTCTGTAAAAATATCCATGACTTCCTGGGTAGTTTTGGTATCTAATGCACCAGTCGGTTCATCAGCAAGTAATAATACAGGACGATTGACTATAGCCCGCGCGATCGCAACTCGTTGCTGCTGTCCTCCTGATAGTTGATTCGGTCTATTTTGCAGGCGACTTTCCAAGCCTACCTTAGTTAAAGCATCTACTGCCCGATCGCGTCTTTCTGCTGCGGCAACACCGGCATAAACCATCGGTAACATCACATTTTCTAATGCTGTCAACTGAGACAACAGGTGAAATTGCTGGAAGACAAAACCTAATTTTAAGTTGCGAATTCCGGCCAAGTCTGCTTCCGGCATTTGGGCGACATCTACGCCGTCTAGGTAGTAACTGCCGCTCGTCGGGCGATCGAGACAACCGATAATATTCATAGCTGTAGATTTGCCAGAACCCGATGCGCCCATAATCGCGCAATATTCTCCTTGTCTTACCGTCAAGCTGACACCGTTTAAGGCGCGAACTTCCAAGTCGCCAATCCCGTAAACTTTTGTGACATTTTCGAGACCGACAATCACGGGTTTTGAGAGGACTTCTTCGTTGAGCTCTTGCTTGGTCTCGGTTTGTAGTTCAGGCATTTTTTTTCTGTGCGATCGACACAACTAACTACTAACTTAACACTTGTTAGAGGTTTTCGTGGGTGGAAGGGCGATGTTTGGACGGTTGCGGGACTTACGCACGGATAGTCAGAAACCAGGTTTTTTGAGGAAAATAATGAGTTAGAGCGCGCAGAAACGATAAAAACCCGGTTTCTTTGGTGTTGGTGAGTAAGTCCTAAATTAAACAATTTGTGGCTTAAATGCGATCGGGATCGATGTTCAATTCGCGCAGTTTTGCTGCTAAACGTTCGGCTCTTTGAGATTCTTGTTCAGCTCTTTGAACTGCTTGTTCTGCACGCTGGCGGTTTAATTCACCCTGCTCCTCCAATTCCGCATAAGAAAGAAACCTTTGTCCATCTGGTCGATAAATTTCTAACCCATCTTCACCCAACTCAAATCGTACTCCCAATCTAGGACTGCTCCATCCCTCCATCGGCTCAATTACTTCTAAAGTTCCTTCAATTCTTTGCCAACCGCTCAAATCGTTGTTTTCAGGATCGTAAAGGTAATATTCATCGACTCCATAGCGATTGTAAAATGAAAGTTTTTTGTTCATCTTTATTTGCCTGTCGTTATGAGAGCGAATCTCAAATACGACTTGGGGAGCAATATTATCCTCTTGCCATTGCATATATGAACGTCGATCGCCCTTTGGTCTGCCAAATATCACCATCGTATCAGGTGCTTGAGAAATATCTGGTCTCCCCTCAACGGGATACCAGAGTAAATCGGCGGCCACAAAAACGTTTGGGTCATCCTTAAACAGCGATTCGCAACCTTCTTTAATTTTGACAATTAATTTGTACTGAATTGTGCTTTCTGCCATTGGTTCACCGTCGCTGCATGGATAAATAATTTCTTGGGTCGTGACTTGCATAATGGTTGTCTCCGAGAACTATTTGAGATTGATTAGATATCTCCTAAAAAGCTTGTCAATAACAGGCAGGATGCCTGTTCCACAATAATTATGGGAGATGTCTATTATACTATTTTTGAACGATCGCAATTTATTTCTCCCTATCCATAGACTAATCTGCGTAGAGTAGATCCGTGTCTATCTGTGGTTCCAAATTTTCTTTGATAGCGACTAATTTTCGCGGCCCCAAAAAGTATACATTTCGATATGTTTTTTGGCGCTGGCTTGATGTATAATCTAATAATGGGAGTGTGACCAGTTGTACTTAAAAATGCTCACACTCCCATTATAAAATGATATCATGTCAACTACAAGAAGTCAAGCGATGACCTCGAAAAAAAAAGGCGAATTTTTGAGCTACCATTAAGAAAAATTAAGTAAACTTGGTAAATTCGAGATAGTTGGTAAGGACAATTATGACATACGATTACGACTTGTTTGTGATAGGTGCGGGTTCCGGCGGATTGGCGAGTTCCAAGCGGGCGGCTTCCTACGGGGCAAAAGTGGCGATCGCCGAAAATGACTTAGTAGGCGGCACCTGCGTAATTCGCGGCTGTGTGCCCAAAAAACTGATGGTTTACGCCTCAACATTTTCGCACCTTTATGAAGATGCGATCGGCTACGGTTGGAGTCCAGTAGAAAGCAGCTTCGACTGGGAAAAACTGGTGACGACAGTAGACACAGAAGTGCGACGACTCAGCAAACTGCACATTAGCTTTCTCGAAAAAGCCGGAGTCGAATTAATCTCAGGATACGCCAAATTTATCGACTCTCATACTGTTGAAGTTGGCGACAGAAAAATTACCGCCGCCAAAATCTTAATCGCTGTCGGCGGAGAAGCCCACAGAATAGATATTCCTGGGATTGAACACGCGATAACTTCCCGCGAAATCTTCTTGCTAAAAGAGCAACCAAAACGGCTGGCAATTTGGGGTGGTGGCTACATCGGCGTTGAATTTGCCTGTATTATGAACGGGTTGGGAAGTCAAGTAACTCAAATCATCCGCCGCGATTTAATTTTGAATGACTTCGACGCAGAAATTCGCACAAATGTCCAAGAAGGAATGGTTAAGCATGGAGTGGAATTTTTGACAGAAAGCTCGATCGCACAAATTGAAAAAACCCCAGAAGGCCTAAAATTAACTTTGTCAGGAAAATCCGCAGAAACCTTGACAGTAGATGCGCTGTTGTGCGCTACTGGACGCTGGCCTAATTTAGAAAAATTGGGTTTAGAAAATGCGGGAGTAGAAACAGAGAAAGGTGCGATCGCTGTCACCAAAGACAGCCGCACCAATCAGCCGCACATTTTTGCAGTAGGAGACTGTACCAACCGGATTAATTTGACACCAATTGCGATCGCCGAAGGCCGCGCTTTCGCAGATACGGAATTTGGTAATAACCCCAGATCAATCAGTCACGAAAATGTGGCATCTGCCGTATTTTCGCAGCCGGAAGCGGCTACAGTCGGCTTAAATGAAGAGCAGGCTAGAGCAAAGTTTCCCGAATCAATCAAGTGTTATACAGCCAAGTTTCGACCGATGTTTCACGCTTTGACTGGTGCAGATGAGAAGACTTTTGTCAAGTTAGTTGTTGAAACTAATACCGATCGAGTTTTGGGCGTGCACATGGTGGGGAAAGATGCGGGCGAGATTATTCAAGGAATGGCGATCGCTGTTAATATGGGAGCTACGAAGAAAGACTTCGATGCGACGATCGGCATTCACCCATCAACTGCTGAGGAGTTTGTGACTTTGCGGTAAATAGGGCATTTCAGGATTCTGAAAAACGGGCAAGATGCCCGTTCCACAAGAGAATTTATCTGTTGTGGCACAGGCATCTTGCCTGTGATAATTTAGAGAACGGGCAAGATGCCCGTTCCACAAGAAAAATTATTTGTTGTGGCACAGGCATCTTGCCTGTGATAATTTAGAGAACCCATTTGAGATATTTCAAGCCGATCGCCTGCTGTGAACTGATCGACTGCGGCTAGCATCCTCTTAAAATATCTTAAAATATCTCAAATGGGTTCTATATTACAAATTCATATATGGTCACTCCTCTTGATTCATGGAATTCGCCACAGAAAAATCTGAAATTGGCTAGCAACGAAATTCATGTGTGGCGGGTATTTTTGGAGCAAACAGCATCTTGCTTGCAAAGTTTACAACAGAATCTCTCTACCGACGAACTGAACAGATTGGAGCGTTATTACTTTCAAAAAGACCGAGAGCAATTTATTGTTAGTCGCGGTGCGCTAAGGGCAATTCTGAGTCGCTATCTCGATATAAAGCCCAGCGCTCTGAACTTTGCATATAATCTCTATGGCAAACCCTTTTTAGATTCCCCTCTAGCTAAGAATACTCTTTGTTTCAACTTGTCTCACTCTCACGGGGTTGCTCTGATTGCTATTACTGAAAATCGAGATATTGGCATAGACATTGAATGCATTCGCACAAATCTTCCTTATCAGCAGATTGCTGAAAGTTGTTTTTCACAATTAGAGAAAACTGTGCTGCGTTCGCTTCCCGAACATCTCCAACACAAGGCTTTTTTCACCTGCTGGACTCGCAAAGAAGCCTATGTTAAGGCAGTTGGTAAAGGACTTTATATTCCTCTGTCGCACTTTGATGTCGCCTTTGCACCGGGAGAACCAGCAGCGCTGTTGCGCTTTCAAGATGACCCCCAGGAGATATTCAGGTGGGATCTAATTGAATTAATCCCAGCTTCAGATATGGTAGCCGCTCTTGCGGTTGAAGGATATTGCTCGAAACTTCAACGTTTCCAGTGGCAACATCCATCTTGCCTGTAGTGCTTTGTGGCACAGGCATCGTGGAACAGGCATCGTGCCTGTGATCCTACAGTTTTCCACCCCAACCATAATAATGCTCAAAATAATCTTTTAAACCAATTGAACCTTTTTTAAACTTGTCCTGTCTAAACGCTTCAGATAACGAACTGGTGAGGGAGACTTCACAGGTGTTAGGTGTGCTAGCCAATGTTTTAATCGATGACTGTTCCGACTCAGACTTAGTTGCAGAGTGTCTAAAAGGCGATGATCGCACTTGCTTTCGACACCTTTATCAACGCTACCAACACAAAGTCAGGTCAACCCTTTACCAACTCTGCGGCTCATCACTTCTTGACGACTTAACGCAAGAAGTATTCCTGCGAGTGTGGAAAGGATTACCGAAACTCAAGCAACAAGACAACTTTTCTACTTGGCTTTATCGAATCACTTGGAATGTGGCTTATGACCAAAGAAAAACATTTGCTAAGCAGCATTCTTTTGATTCCAAACTCAAAACTCAAGCAGAAATGAATCAGGTTGTTACCAAGGATCATACCTCAGATTTGATGCAGTTGCACTATCAAGATTTAGTGCAGCGGGGATTGGAGCAATTGAGCTTTGAACACCGCAGCGTTTTAGTGCTGCACGACCTAGAAGACATCCCACAAAAAGAAGTAGCCCAAATTTTGGGACTTCCAGCGGGAACCGTCAAATCTCGCGTGTTTTATGCCCGAAATGCTGTGCGGCAATTTTTGCAAAAAGAAGGTGTGCGAGAGCTATGAATAACCAAAATAGCGACCAAGAGTTAGTTAATTTCTTGCAGCAATATCGCCCAACTCTTCCTGAAGCTGCGCCAGATTTAGAGTTAAAAATTTTAGCAGCAATAGACAGGAATGAGCAGGCAGGTAAAAAGCAAAATTACTGGGGTAAAGTGCATTCAATTGTATCTAATAATAGATTGATTATTCCCAGTTTTCGACAGTGGGCTTTCCCTCCGACAATTGTAGCAATGCTGATAGTTTTCTGGTCTGGCTATCGCCTGCTAGTCCCCGGAGAATTAAACCCGAATGAGGTGGCGCATCTAGAAGCATTTCTAGTAAATAATTGGGAGGAAGTATTGCATGATTCTCGCGAGAATATGAGCGATAGTTCCAAAACAGACTGGTTAAATTTCCCCGTTTCTGCTGACAGCGAACAACCAACAAATAACTAATCTTAAAGAGGTAATTTTCATGTCAATTCGTCGCATTTCTGCCCTAGCCCTTTTAATGCTGACTCTCGGTAGCACCGCCGCAGCAATAGCCGTTCCTAATCCCCTAGAACCGGAAACAATTGCACAAAATCAGCGACCAAATCGACCTGGTGGCAAGGAAGGTGGGATGTTCGAGAAACTGAATTTAAGTGCCGACCAAAAACAGAAAATGCAGGCAGTTCGCGATCGCTACAAAGACCAAATTTCCCAGCGAATGCAAGCAGTCCGTCAAGCCAGACAAGAATTGCAAACGATGATGGCGGGCGCGACTAATACTAGCCAAATACGAGATAAACACCGTCAAATCATGGAATTGAGACAGCAGTTGGAAGACGTGCAATTTGAAAGTATGCTGTCAATGAGAGAAGTGCTGACCCCGGAACAGCGTAGTCAATGGTCTCAATTGATGCAGCAACGACGGGAATCTGCTAAAAATCGGATGCAAAACAGCCCCAAACCGCAGTAATTAAATCGGGAATCGCGATTCCCGATTCCCGAAGATACCCTACTAGGGCTTATTTTATATTCCCAGAATTGCTTTAAATTGTAGGTTGGGTTAAGCGTAGCGCAACCCAACATTCTTAAATTCTTTTTTAAGCAATTCATATTTAAGTTAAAATAATTAGTTGTAGATTTAATGAAAAATTCTTAATGAAGCTATCTCAAAATTCCAGTTACATTTATTTACACGGATTTGCTTCCAGTCCAGATTCCCTTAAGGCTAAATATTTCTGCGATCGCTTTTCTTCCCTAGCAATCGATCTGAAAACCCCGGATCTCAATCAAAACGATTTTTCCCGCCTCACCCTCACCAGGCAATTAAACCAAGTAGAAACAGCATTTTTTCAACCCCAAACCCTTGATTATCAGGTAGAAAATGTCGAAAATCCTGTTGAAGTCACAATCATTGGTTCGAGTTTTGGGGGGCTGACAGCGGCTTGGTTGGCCCAGCGACAAATATCAGTAAAACAAATAGTTTTGTTAGCACCGGCTTTTGACTTTCTTGGGTACTGGCTGCCGATGTTGGGACAGCAACAGTTAGAAAAGTGGCAGTCTGAGGAGTATTTACCAGTTTACCACTCCCGCGAACAGCGTGATCTGCCACTGAATTATCAGTTTGTGGCAGATCTGGCTCAATACCCTGAAGAAAAATTAATGCGATCGGTGCCTACGTTAATTATGCACGGTCTGCATGATACAATAATACCCATTCGTGCTAGCAGAAATTTTGCGGCTAACCGTCCCTGGGTGCAATTAATCGAACTAGAAGATGACCATTCTTTGGGAAATTTCCTAGCAGAAATTTGGGAAGCGATTCAAAAGTTTTGCCAATTCAACTAAAATTTGATTAAATTGCCAGTAATGATTGAACAAGATCGATCGACTCGCACCTTAGCCGTTGACATCGGCGGAAGTGGCATCAAAGTTATGGTTTTAGACGCTGAAGGCATACCCCAAACGGAACGCAGCCGTTTAGAAACACCTCAGCCACCAAAGCCTGAACCCGTACTGGAAGCGATCGCCTCCTTAGCTGGGGGACAAGGAGAATTTGATAGAGTATCCGTCGGTTTCCCCGGCGTTGTTTGTCACGGTATCACTAAAACCGCAGCGAATTTAGATCCGTCTTGGATCGATTTTGACTTAGCAACCACCTTGAAAGATCGCTTGGGAAAACCTGTACGAGTGGCCAATGATGCGGATATTCAAGGATTGGGAGCAATTGCAGGTACTGGAGTTGAATTAGTTGTTACCCTCGGCACAGGTTTCGGCTCAGCCTTATTTGTTGATGGTATGTTAGTGCCTAATTTGGAACTCGGACATCACCCGTTTCGCAAAGGAGAAACTTACGAACAGCAATTAGGGCGTTTGGCATTAGATACTGTTGGTGCTAAAAGATGGAATCGCCGTCTGGAAAAGGCGATTATCTGTTTGCAAAATCTGTTTAGTTTGGATCACTTATACATCGGTGGTGGTAATAATAAAAAAATTATGTTTGAACTGCCGCCCAAGGTAAAAATAGTGCCGAATGTCAGCGGTTTGTTAGGCGGCATTGCTTTGTGGCGTGATTAACATAGTTATTAGTCATCAGTCATTAGATATCTCCTAAAAAGCCAGCTTTGAACAGGCAAGATGCCTGTTCCACAAGAATTATGGGAGATGTCTATTAGTCATTAGTCATCAGTCATCAGTCATTAAGTAAATCCACCTGATTAAACGTAAGATACAGATGGCAATAAAGCTGGCTATATAAGCACTCTTCCTTCTTCCTTCTTCCTTCTTCCTTCTACTTAGTCATTAGTAAATCATACCATGCTTCCCTTTATCAGAAAAGACTTAGCCGAACTTACTGCATACACTCCTCATCCGGGAACAGCGTCAGCAGAATCTGCACAGTCATCTATGGTACTCGATCGCCTAGATACGAACGAATGCCCCTACGATTTACCAGCGGAATTAAAACAAAAGTTAGCTTGGAATTATCAGCAGCTAATTGAGACAAACCGCTATCCTGACGGTGGTCATGCTGCACTCAAAGAGGCGATCGCCCAATACGTCAACGAATCGATTCCTGTCCCCCCCCTTAACAAGGGGGGGCTAGGGGGGGTCACAGCGCGAAATACAGCCATTACAGCCGATAATATTTCGGTAGGTAACGGTTCTGACGAATTAATTCGATCGCTCTTAATTGCGACTTGCTTAGGCGGAGTTGGCTCCATTTTCGTAGCAAATCCCACCTTTTCGATGTACGGAATTATCGCCCAAACCCTCGGAATTCCGGTTGTCAGTGCTGGGCGAAAACCAGAGACTTTTGAAATTGATCTCGAAATGGCGAAAAAGGCGATAGACCAAACGGAAAATCCCCCCGTGCGCGTCGTCTTTGTCGTTCATCCCAATTCCCCCACCGCCAATGCTTTGACAACCGATGAAATAGAATGGTTGTCAAATTTGCCCGAAGATATTTTAGTGGTGATTGACGAAGCCTATTTTGAATTCAGCCAAAATACCTTAGCTGGAAAATTACACCAACATCCGAATTGGATAATTTTGCGAACATTTTCCAAAGCATTTCGATTAGCATCAATGAGAGTCGGATATGCGATCGCCCATCCCTCACTCACCGCCGCCTTAGAAAAAATCCGTCTCCCCTACAATCTCCCCGCTTTCTCCCAATTAGCAGCAGAATTTGCCCTAGCCCAGCGACAATTATTGCTAGCAGTAATCTCTGAAACTATCACAGAACGAGCCAAATTAATTGCAGCGCTAACTCAGTATCAAAAATTGCAAGTTTGGCCGAGTGCGGCGAACTTTGTCTACTTGCGAGTGAAAGCTGATGATCCTAATTCAGCAGAAGCGGAACACAAACAAATCATGCAGCAGCTAAAAACCAAAGGAACGTTAATTCGGCATACTGGTGGAGGTTTGCGAATTACGGTTGGTAGCCCAGAGGAAAATCAGCGAACTTGCGATCGAATTGGAGAAATTTTGACTTGATGAAAACCATGTTTTGATGTTGTAGGTTGGGTAGCCCTTCGACTCCGCTCAGGAACCGCGATAGCGAAACCCAACACCCAATTGATGAATAATGTTGGGTTTCGTTCCTCAACCCAACCTACACTATAAAATTGATGAATAATGTTGGGTTTCGTTCCTCAACCCAACCTACACTATAAAATTAATAAATAATGTTGGGTTTCGTTCCTCAACTCAACCTACACTATAAAATTGATCAATAATGTTGGGTTTCATTCCTCAACTCAACCTACACTATAAACTAAGCTGGTATGGTGTAGGTTGGGTAGAGCGATAGCGAAACCCAACAACCAATTAATAAATAAATAATGTTGGGTTTCGTTCCTCAACCCAACCTACACTATAAAATTGAGTGCTTAGCCCATGCAGTATCGTCGTCTAAAAACTCCCGGAGCTACCTACTTTTTTACTATTGTTACCTATCAGCGCCAATGTTTATTTTCTGACCCCGAAATGGTAGAGTTGCTTCGCGCTGCATTCCGCAATGTTATAGCTAGATTCCCCTTTATAATTGATGCTATTGTTGTTTTACCCGACCATCTACATTGTATTTGGACGCTGCCCGATCAAGATGCTAACTTTTCAACTCGCTGGCGATTAATCAAAAATTATTTTAGTCGTAATTGTCCTGAGCAATATAAACAAAATCGTTCAGTATCTCGTTTGAAAAAAGGTGAGCAAGCTATCTGGCAGAGGCGGTTTTGGGAGCATCAAATTAGAGATGAAGTTGATTTTGCCAATCATGTGGATTATATTCATTACAATCCGGTCAAGCATGGATTAGTTGCCGCACCACGGGATTGGGAATATTCCAGTTTTCATCGCTATGTGCAAGATGGTTCTTATCCAAGGGACTGGGGTGCGAATATTCTGATTGAATGGGAGAATGAAGTTGGTCAGGAATGATGAATATTAGTTTTGCAACAAATACTGCGTAGGTTGGGTTGGAACGATAGTGGAAACCCAACATCAAAATCGGTTGCGTTGGGTTTCGTTCCTCAACCCAACCTACGGCTAAAATGATGTGGTACCATTTTTAACGATCGATCTGTCGTGCCGATCGAATAGTCTGGGGAAATACGCCGATTAAAAGTGCCAAAGCTCGATCGGGAATTTGTGCCACTGTTTCCGCATCAAAATATTGTTCAAACTGAGTTAAAAGCATTTGTGCGCGTTCCAAAGCTTCCGACTTAGCTGTCAACATTGTCACAAGGTGGTATCTTGAGCGCGATCAAATATCAAGTACACGTAGAACAAGCCGTAGACACTCTCAAAGCAGACCTTCCTACACTTTTTGAGAAAGACATCTACACAGTAGAACCGTATAGCGCACAGAAAGTCCATATCATTGAATCAGTTTTATCCTGTTCCAGTTCGGTGATGTAAACGGTGGTGAAAACCGCCAATCCTCCTAACAGAAAACCCAGGCAAGAAAGCCAGCGTCTCGTGTAGATATAACCGCAAATGGGAAACATAGCACTGAGGAGCATAGCCGCCGAAGTATTCAAGTGAGATAGCTTCACTATTTCGGATGTTTTTTTGGCCTTTCTTTGACTCCGAGAAGTGCGGCAAAACCAAAAGCGAAAAGCGACCATTGAAGTACCAGAAATATTCATAATTTTTGCTCCCTTACACTTGTTTTTCGTTGTTTTTCGTTTTTGTGGGCTACTTGACAAATTGCCCAAAATATTGTACTCTAATAGTACGAACCCTAACCAATAAACCAATGGTTACTACATCCACTGTCGATCGCACAAATCTAGCTCAGTGGCACGACGTGCTCGCACCCCACAGTATCGGCTATCGGCTCAAACTGCTGGGGCAGTTAGGTACTCGCAGGCTGCAAGAGGCACTCGAACCCTTTGGATTGACACCTTTTCACTGGCTGGTGCTTTGTTGCTTGTGGCAAGAAGATGGTTTAGCGACTTCCAGCATTGGCGACAAACTGCAACAGGTAGGTGGTACACTGACTGGTGTGATCGATCGCATGGAAGAAAGAGATTTAGTCCGTCGTTCGAGAGACACCCGCGATCGCCGGATTTGGCGAATTTGGCTGACGGATGCAGGCAGGGAACTGCAAGACGTGTTGCCGCCACTGGTACGGGATATCAGAGAGAAGTCAATGACGGGAATTTCCAAGGCCGATCGAGAACGCTTCTCAGAATTGATCGATATGGCGATCGTCAATCTATCCTAAACCGAAAAATCACTCTCATGGAGGTCGCGCCAAAGCATCTACCTCTACTAGACTACAAATAACCGCAAAATACTACGCATTCTTAAAAACAGCAGCCTTAATAAATAAATACTACGCACTCTAACCAAACGGCATCTTATTAAAATCTCAGGAGTCAACTACCATGAAACCCACCAACGAAACCAACCCAGCAGAATTCAACGGTAACGGCAAAGGCAAAGCAGTCGCGCTACTAGAAAAGCCGATCGACGATACCATAGCTAAAAGCCTACCAATCATCCCCGCCCCAGAGACAGAAATCAGCGCCCCCAGTGATGTCAAAACAGGCGCAGAAACAGAACTCCAAGCACCTCTACCGACGGCTGCAACACCAAAGAAAAAGTCCAAGAAACCAATGATTTTCGCACTATTGGGGGTAGGTGCGATCGCCGCGGGCGGCTTCGGCTACCATTACTGGCAATACGCCTCCATCCACCAAGAAACCGAAAACGCCACAGTAGCCGGACACATCTATCAAATCAGCAGTCGCGTCAACGGTACTGTCGGCGAAGTCATGGTAAAAGACAATCAGCAAGTAAAACCCGGACAACTGCTAATCAAACTAGATCCCCGCGACTACCAAGTTAAAGTCCAACAAGCTCAAGCAGCCTTAGAAAACGCTCGCCGCCAAGCAGAAGCAGCCGAAGCAAACATTTCCCTAGCCTCGCAAACCAGCCAAGGCAAAACAACGCAAGCCCAGGGAGATATCAGCGGTGCAAACGCTGCCATTTCCACCGCACAAGCAGCACTCAGAGAAGCGCAGCAAGGCGTACCCGCAGCAGAAGCAACTGTTGCGGAAGCTCAAGCTGGTGTGCCCGCAGCAGAAGCCAAAGTTACCCAAGCCCAAGCCGGAATTCCCCAAGCTGAAGCCAAAGTCACCGAAGCTGAAGCTGGAATTGCCCAAGCGCAAGCACAGCTAGCGCAAGCCCAGGCTACTCTTGTGAAAACGCAAGCTGATTATAAACGATATGAAGGTTTGCAGACAGAAGGTGCGATCGCCCGCCAGCAACTAGACTCCGCCAAAGCAGCCTACGATGTAGCTGTTGGCCAAACTACCGCAGCCCAACAAGGAATTGCCCAAGCCAGAGCGCGTTTAGCCCAAGCTACCGAAGGCGTAACCGCAGCCCAAGCAACAGTAGCGCAAGCCCAAGAAGGTGTAAAACAAGCTCAAGCCCAAGTAGCGCGAGCCCAAGTTGGCATCGCCAGCGCTCAAGCGAAAGTCGCTGTAGCCCAAGAAGGTATCACTACCGCCCAAGCCAAACTTGCTACGTCTAAGGGTGGATTGCAACAGGCTGAGGCGACGGGAGAACAAACTAAAGTCAGTCGATCGCAGTATGATGCTGCTAAGGCTGCGATCGCCCAATCGCAAGCTTCAGTTAAAGACGCTCAACTGCAACTTTCCTACGCGAATATCACCGCACCAGCCGCCGGACAAATCGGCCGCAAGTCGGTGGAAGTTGGACAGCGGGTGCAGTCGGGAACGCCTTTAATGGCCATAGTAAGTAATGATTTGTGGGTAGTTGCTAACTTCAAGGAAACGCAACTAGCAAACATCAAACCAGGTCAAAAAGTAGAAATCAAATTAGATGCTTTTGGCGGCCGTAAATTTGAGGGTCGAGTTGATAGTTTCTCCCCTGCTTCTGGCGCTCAATTTTCTCTATTACCTCCCGATAATGCTACGGGAAATTTCACCAAAGTTGTGCAACGGATTCCTGTGAAAGTTGTATTTGATGCCGAAAGTGTTAAAGGCTATGAATCACGGATTGCACCGGGGATGTCTGCTACGGTAAATGTTGAATTGAAATGAGGTTGTACTCCCGATCGTAGCAAATGGAGGAGACGGCAATGCCCATTGGTGTCAACTTAACGTCAAACCCAGTCAGAGACTGCTGTTTGACTATTAAATCTAGATCCCCCCTAGCCCCCCTTAAGAAGGGGGGGACAGGAGTCTTTTCAAAGTCCCCCTTGTTAAGGGGGATTTAGGGGGATCTAGACTCAGGTAAAAACGAGATTTATCAAGGCTTTCAGGCTTAAGTTGACACCTATGNACAAGAGTCTTCTCAAAGTCCCCCTTCTTAAGGGGGATTTAGGGGGATCTAGACTTAGGTAAAAGCAAGAAATACCAAGGGTTTCAAGCTTAAGTTGACACCAATGGGTACGGCGCCGTGTCCTCTAATTTTTTAGCCGCCCCAAACTTTCTTTAAAACATCTTCAGGAGAGATGTCCGCCATCTTCCCAGTAGGAGATTTAATGCCCAAAAATCGATCGCTCTTTGGCAACAATTTCGCCGGATCAGTCGGGCCGAACAAAGCGATTGTATAAGTTTGCACCGCCACAGCTAAGTGCATCGGCGCACTATCCGTACACATCATCAAATTAGCCGCAGCAATTGTCGCAGCCAATTTGCCCACATCATCCGGTGATGTCACTTTCACCTTCGGACACAACTTAATTAGTTCTGTTACAAAACTAGCATCTTCTGGCCCTTTAACAATCACAACTGGTAAATTTGGTTGGCGCTGCTGACAGTCTTCTATGATTTTCTGCCAATTGCCGATCGGGTAAATTTTGTCAATACCTTTAGACACAGCTAACTGACTAGAACCGCCGTGAATTAAAATGTAACCACTTTCTTTAATTCCTAAACGTTGCTGTTCCGCTTCCGCCCACTGAATGTCCTGTTTCGGTACATTAATTGCTACTCGTGGACAAGCATTATTAATGTTGAATCCTTGCAGCAAATCGTGGTACATTTCGGCGGCGTACTGCTCAGTTTTCAGCGGTACGGGATTGGTGAGAAATAAAGTATTGTTGTTTCCCACATAGCCAACTCTTTTGGGAATACCTGTCAACCATAGCAAAAGTCCGACACTCCACCGCTGGCCGAGGGAAATCACTGCTTCGTATTCACGATCGCGAATTACCCCCAGCAAATTACCCCAATCCGCCATCGCATTACGGTCTTTGAAGTTGTAGGTTAAGACTTCTTTAACAGACTTGCAGACTCGGTAAGCACCTTTTGCCCTCGGTTCGACGATGACATCAATTTGAGCGTTGGGATAAGACTGCTTGAGGTTATCAAGAGTCGGGAAAAATAAAATTTGGTCGCCAATCCCGCCAGGGACAAGTGCTAGTATTCGCATCATAAACGATCGGGCTATTATTGTTCGAGGTAGCTCTGTGCGATCGGCTTTCAACTATCAGCTTATAGTATTTCTAGAGTTTAAAATCTACTGGCTGACAGCTAAACAACTGATTGAAGAGTACAGGACGCTCTTATTATATATATGTAGTTGGGTTAAAAACGGTTAGTAAATGCACTTATTAATTCCGGCGGCGGGTTCGGGGCGACGGATGGGGAGTCAGCGGAACAAACTGCTGCTGACTTTGCTTCTTAAACCTTTGCTGAGTTGGACTTTGGCGGCGGCTGAGGCTTCACAGCACATTACCTGGATTGGGATCATGGGCCAACGGTCGGATTTTCCCGATTTTGAAGCAATTATCAGGGATTTATGTCCCAAAAAGCCGATCGAACTGATTGAAGGTGGCGTAACCAGGCAAGAGTCAGTTTACAACGGTTTGCAGGCATTGCCACCGGATGCCGATCGAGTGTTGATTCACGATGGCGCCCGATGTTTGGCAACTGCTGAATTGTTCGATCGGGCCGCAGAAGCACTTTTGAGCTGTCCAGGCTTGATTGTCGCCGTCCCGGTGAAGGATACGATTAAGGTGGTAGATGAGCATAGGATTGTGCGAGAAACACCGGAAAGGCGCAATTTGTGGGCGGCCCAGACTCCGCAGGGCTTTGAAGTAAAATTGTTAAAGCAATGTCACCAACAAGGGCGAGAGAAAGGTTGGGAAGTTACTGATGATGCGGCTTTGTTTGAAAAATGCGGTTTACCAGTACAAATTGTTGAGGGAGAAGAGACGAATTTGAAAGTGACAACTCCCGTTGATTTAGCACTAGCTGAATTTATTTTGCGGCAAAGAACAGATAAGAGCAAATAGAATTTGTTGACTATTTTTAGGAACAGGCATCTTGCCTGTTCAATAATAATTCATAAATTGTGGAACAGGCATCTTGCCTGTTTCTTATGTTATCCTAGAAATATCATATTTGGAAGTAAAACATATGATTTCTGTTGCGCCGATCGCACCACCGTTACTCATAGGCGAAAAGCGAGTAGTGTTGAGAAATATTACTTGGCAGGGTTATCAACAACTGCTCAAGATTTTGGGCGATAACCGAGCGGCTAGATTGACATTCGATCGAGGGATTTTAGAAATTACCATGCCTTTAGAACAACACGAATTTTCGAGATGCTTAATCGGGCTTTTGATTCGGATTTTGGCTGTAGAACTAGGTTTGAAGATTAAAACAATGGGTTCGACAACCTTGGATCGATCGGACCTAAATCGCGGCGCAGAACCCGACAATGCTTATTACATCCAAAATCAGCCCCTCGTAGCTGGTCGCACAGTAGATTTAGCCACAGATCCAGCACCAGATTTAGTAGTAGAAGTAGATATCACCCATACTGATATTAACAAACCAGCTCTCTATGCCAGTATGGGAGTACCTGAATTTTGGAGATACAATGGTAGAGAATGGCGCATTTATCAGCTAGAAAACGCTGAGTATTTAGAAGTATCTGTCAGCCCCACTTTTCCAATTCTCCCCAAGTCCAAGTTGTACGAATTTTTGGCAGCAGCGCAGTTAGATGAGGTAGAAGCTGAGGTTAATTTCCGCAACTGGGTGAGAGAGATGAACGAATCTAATTAGCGAATCTATAGCCGAAATGAGGAGACGGCAGTGCCGTGTCCCTACCAAAATAATATTGTAGGGAAACGGCACTGCCCATTGGTGTCAACTTAAGCCTGAAAGCCCGCCAGGGAATGAATTCCCTGTCTAATAGCGAAAGTCCTCTCAAGAGG
>NZ_NXIB02000004.1 GCF_002412335.2 Tychonema bourrellyi FEM_GT703 | reverse complement strand
ACGCACCCGATCGACTATGATGATAATTTATTTTCTGACAATTAATCCACCCTGCTTCTTAAGGGGGGTTAGGGGGGATCTAGGCCTAATCGTCAAACAGCAGTCTCTGACTACATTTGACGTTAAGTTGACACCAATGGGCACTGCCGTGTCCTCCGTTACTATAGCGGTTCTCGAAAAAGTGAGGTATGCCCTATGCCCTATGCCCTATGCCCTATGCCCTATGCCCTATGCCCGAAGCGTACCTCATCTTTCTGAGAAAGGCTATATCATCTCTGAATACAACGGGAATTGATATTACGTTGATTTCTCGATGATTATAGTCATGTGAGCAACTAATGCACCGATCGCCCCTACTGCTGCAATCACTGGAAACAATGTCGCACCGATAACTCCGCCAACTACTCCCACCGTCAGAGGAACTTCAATCAAGATTTGTCCCTCTTCATTTTTGATAATTATGCGACGGATACTGCCTTCGTGAATCAGCTCTTTAACTTTAGCAACCAAATCGTCGCCGTTAATCTTTAACTCCTCAACGCTAACTTTTTCCTGAGTATAAATAGGGGTCTCTAAAGGATTAGATTCTAGTTCAACCCCACTCACTTTTTCGGCAGAAACTTTTGCACCTACAGGTATGGATTCGAGTTCTCTTTCGCCGACTCTTCCTTCTTCGCGCTCTGTGGGTATTTCCATTTTTTGCTCTCCTTTTCGGTAAAAGTATTTTTGTATGGAATGCTTTAGCAAGATAACACCCAATTTCCTTTGAAGACATCTTTCTTTTGGGTGATATTGCTCCTGGTGATGGGAAGCAATCATATCATAAGTAGAAGGAAGAAGGAAGAAGGAAGAGTGCTTATATAGCAAGCTTTATTGCCATCTAGACTCAGGTAAAAACCAGATTTCTCAGGGCTTTCAGGCTTAAGTTGACACTAATGGGCTTTTGGAGTGTCCCTACAAGAGCTATTCAATCCTGATTTCTGATTCAAAATCGGCAAACCCACTTCCACAGGGGATGACTTGATCCTTGTTGGCGAATGCGGCGGACTTGTTCTTCCAAACGCCGTTTTTCCCGCAGTGGTAATCCTCGCACAATATTGCGACCTTGCCAAGTTAGCACTGCTAAAGTCATTCCCAAACACAAACCCAAACCGAGAGTAGGCCAGCGGTGAAAGTATAAACCATAACGCACCGCGGCCCAAGTAAAATTTTCTATCCACAAAGCAATTTCATCTCGCAAACCCCAAATACTAAAAGAACCGATGCTAATCCACAAAAAGATTACAGTTAACCAGCGGCCATATACTGTGAGTTTGTGGAGCCTTTGGACTTCAATTTGAAAATTTGGATCGCTGTCATTAGTCACGAGTTATTGGTGATTGGTGATTGGTGATTGGTTATTTGTTATTTGTTATTGGTTATTGGTGATTGGTGATTGGTTATTTGTTATTGGTTATTTGTTATTGGTTATTTGTTATTAGTCAGTTAACAGTCAACAGTTAACAGTCAACAGTCAACAGTTAACAGTCAACAGTTAACAGTCAACAGTCAACAGTTAACTGTCAACAGTCAACAGTTAACTAAACTTCATCAGATAGATTGATTGCTTCTACAGGAACTGGGATAGAGTTACCCGTGCGACTGCGCCACCAAGCGAGTAGCGTACTAGCAATGAAAATACTTGAATACGCACCAGCAATAAAACCGACAATTAAAGCTAAAGCAAAGTATTTGAGGGTTTCACCGCCAAACAAAAATATGGAAAACAATGTCAGCAGCGTTGTCATCGTCGTGTTAATTGACCTTCCCAGGGTCTGCATCACGGCATCATCGACAACTTGATCGATCGACTGTCCCGGATTTAGCTTTATTACTTCTCGCACGCGATCGTAAATTACCACTGTATCGTTAACAGAAAAACCGATGATTGTCAAGAGGGCTACTACAAATAAACTGTCAACTTCTACACCTTGAACTAGACCCAAAAATGAGAAAACACCAACGGTAATTAACACATCGTGAAACAAAGCCACGAAAGCAAAAAAGGCATAATCCAACTGAAATCGGAATGTCAGATAAGTAGTAATTCCAGCAAAGGAAAGCAATAAAGCCAACAATCCAGAAGTAAATAATTGTTTGCCGAGGGTAGGCCCAACTGTATCAATTTGAGTGGATTGAGGAGAAAAAGCGCCTATTTTTTCGCTCAAACCTGTTTGCAACTTAGTCCGCTTTTCCACATCCAAAGTTTTCGTGCGTAGCGATATACCCCGCTGTTCTTTGCCGATAACTTGAATGCTGCTACCAGCTAAACCTTGGGTGTCCAGCACTTCGCGGACAGCAGCAAGATCGATGGGTTTACAGTTTTCTGGTTTCGTGCAGTCGAGTTCAAATTGTAGCCTAGTGCCGCCGATAAAGTCCAAACTCGGCCGCAGTGGTGCGCGGATGTCGGGACGAGTCCAAGAGATAGCCATTGACACTATGCCGGCTAGGATAATAGCGGCGGAAATACTCCACCAGATCGATCGCTGTTTGATAACACTGAATTGCATAATTTTGAAGGAAGAAGGAAGTTCGGCAACGGATTCTGTAACGGATGTAACGGATGGATGGAAGAAGTTATTAGTTATTAGTTATTGGTAGCAGTTAACAAATAACTAATAACAGTGAACAGTGAACAGTCAACAGTCAACAGTCAACAGTGAACAATCAACAGTGAACAATCAACAGTTAGCTATTAGTAGTTTTTGACAAATTGGGACAAAACCATTCGGGTTTCCGCAATCCTGGAAAGCCCAAAACTACTAACATCAGAGTGCGACTACAAGTAATAGCGGTAAACATACTCACTGCTACGCCCAAGGCTAGCGTTACAGCAAATCCTTTAACTAAACCAGCACCCAGCCAGAACAAGGCGGCACAAGCAATTACTGTGGTGACGTTGCCGTCTAGAATGCTAGAAAAAGCTCGGTAAAAACCTGATTCTACGGAACGATAAAGCGTTTTGCCCGATCGCAACTCTTCCCGTGTGCGCTCAAAAATCAGGACATTGGCATCAACAGCCATGCCGATGCTGAGCACAAAACCAGCAATTCCCGGCAAGGTTAAAGTTACTCCCAATAGCACAAAAGCAGCCCAAGTTAGCAAAGCATAAATTAACAGAGCAATATCTGCAATTACGCCGGGGAGTCGATAGTAGGCGATCATGAAAATCAACACTAAAGTTAAACCCCCAATACCCGCGACGATACTGCTTTGAATGCTGTCTCTACCCAAACTAGCGCCGATGGTACGGTTTTCAATAATTTCTACTGGAACCGGCAAAGCACCACCACGCAATTGCACGGCTAAATCGTTAGCTTCTTGGGTTGTAAAACGACCTTGAATTACGGCATTGCCGCCAGTAATTCCTGCTTGGGCAAATTCTACGCCAACGACAGGAGAACTAATCATTTTTTCGTCTAGAAAAATGCCGAGAGTCCGTCCCGTACCTGCTAAATTTTTAGTAAGTTCGCCAAATAGTTCGCCTCCTTTGGTGTCGAAACGGAGGGCGACATTCCATTCGTTACCTGTTGGTTGAGCTTGAGCATCTTTTAGGTTGTCGCCGCCGAGTGCGCTGGTTTTGTAGAGTTTGGCGATCGCCTCATTACTCCTTTTCAAAGCACCCTGATTTGCTTTAAATGCTGCCTCGTCCGGGCTGATTTTCAATTGTGCTTGTTTTGCCACTAATTCCTGCTGTAATTGCCTCTCAATGGCTAATTGCGCTTCTGTTCCCGGCAGTTGTTCCCGGAATTCTAGTTTGGCGGTGCCACCCAAAACTCGTTCTGCTTGCTGGGGGTCATTTACTCCCGGTAACTGCACGAGAATTTGGTCTTCTCCTACTGTTTGGACTAGGGCTTCGGAAACGCCTAAACCGTTAACGCGGTTTTCGACAATCCGGCGCACCGCTTCTAACATTCCTGGATCAATTTTGGGAATTGTGGCGGTAGTTTTTACTTGAATTGTGAGTTGCGATCCTCCTTGTAAGTCTAATCCTAGCCGTGTGGGAATTGTTGCTATGACAGTAATGGCGGCGATGACTAAAACGAAAATTAGGGCTAATACTGAACGTTGTTTTTGCATATTTAATTATTAGTGATTAGTGATTAATGATTAGTGGTAGGTTGGGTTGAGCCACGAAACCCAACACTCATTAATTGGATGTTGGGTTTCGTTCCTCAACCCAACCTACAGACTAGCTATTTATATTCCCCCATTTACCATTTTTTGGACGGCTTCGATAATTTGAGGTGTCTGTACAATTGTCAGTTTTTCCAAATTGCCGTTGTATGGTGTGGGGATATCTTGGGAAGAAAGCCGCAAAACTGGTGCGTCGAGTTCATCAAAGTAGCGATCGCTAATCGAAGCAATTAGTTCAGCACCAATACCTCCTGTTTTCATGCACTCTTCCACAATAATTACTTTGTGGGTTTTGCGAATGGATTCGCCAATGGTCTCCATGTCAAGGGGTTTGAGAGAAATCAGGTCGATTACTTCTGGATCGTAACCTTCTTTTACGAGGGCGGGTACGCCTTGCATGACATGATGCCGCATCCGAGAATAGGTCAAAATTGTGACGTCTTTGCCCGATCGCACTATTTCCGCTTTGTCCAATGGCACCAAATATTCTGTTTCTGGCAAATCTTCTTTCAGGTTATAGAGAAGTACGTGCTCGAAAAATAGGACGGGGTTGTCGTCACGGATAGCTGATTTTAAGAGTCCTTTGGCGTTGTAGGGAGTGGAACAGGCGACTATTTTCAAACCTGGTACTGCTTGGAAATATGCTTCTAACCGCTGGGAGTGTTCGGCGCCGAGTTGTCGCCCCACGCCGCCGGGGCCGCGAATTACCATTGGCATTTTGAAGTTGCCGCCGGAGGTGTAGCGCAACATTCCAGCGTTGTTGGAAATTTGGTTGAAGGCTAGGAGCAAAAAGCCCATGTTCATGCCTTCGATGATCGGGCGTAATCCGGTCATTGCTGCGCCGACTGCCATGCCTGTGAAGCTATTTTCGGCGATCGGGGTATCGAGCACTCTCAGTTCGCCGTACTTGTTGTAGAGGTCTTTGGTGACTTTGTAGGAACCGCCGTATTGACCTACGTCTTCGCCAAGTACGAATACGGCGGAGTCGCGGGCCATTTCTTCGTCTAACGCCTCGCGGAGGGCGTTGAACAATAAGGTTTCTGCCATAGGAGGTGAATGATTGCAGGAGGGTTAGATTAGAATCTTAACCTTTTGGGGGTCTTGATTTGAATGCGATCGCACATTTGGCAGTTAAGACTTGAGATTTTGCCAACACCTATCATAACATTTGTATTATGTCAATGAATGTTTCAGCTAAAATAATACTAACTTGTCAGCCCATAGCAGAGGAATACCATGCTCCAGACAAAAACTCAACTAACTCTGGAAGAGTTTCTCGTTCTCCCCGAAGGAGAAGGCGATATTACCTACGAACTTATTGACGGTCAAGCATTACCAAAAATGTCACCAAATAAATTTCATTCTCGACTCAAAGGAATAATGGAAATACAGAAGTAGAAGTAGGTTGGGTTGAGGTCACGAAACCCAACTTTAAATTTGACACCTGGTGTTGGGTTTCGCTATCGCTCTACCCAACCTACTAACAAATAACAATTAACAAATAACAACTAACTAATTTCAGCAAAATGCTTTTGTAATAAATTGTGAACAAATCGATAACGCCGATCGCCTGTTTTGTGCATCAGCAGGCGATCAGCAGCAGCATCCAGAAAACGGCTATAATTCCAAGGTATGTAGCCATTAGACCACAACACTAGGTGCAAGACAAAATTGTGGATCATCGGAATACTCGGCAACAAAGCACTAATTATCGCTGCGATCGCCCCCGCAATCAATCCCCAAATAGACCCGCTAACCAGAGTTAGCACCAATCCCAAGATCACCCAAATCAGCCCACCCAGCAGCTTGGTCCCAAACTGATATACCCGTTGCTGTTCGACAGTTTCCAGCCAGCTAGAAGGCATTTTATCCAGCAAAACTTCTTGAATTCCTTGCTGTTCCATTTTTCTCGCCAACCATCCCAGCCAGTTCCGAATTTGTTCCGATCGCAATTCCTTACCTGTACTTCTGGGATACTGCTTAACTTCCCCAGTCATTTGGCGACGAATGTAGGCAGTCAACAGATATTTGCGCTGTTCTTCTGGTGAAGGTATCCGCTTCCAAGCTTCGATTAAAATATCCTCATAGGCTAATGCCATCATGCTTATAAATAGCGGTGCTTTTGCCAATTTTAATAACTCTGGCTCTTTCTCAATACTATACCAAAGTTCGCGACTTCTGGCTTCTAAAAGATAATTTTGAATTTGAGTTTCTGTCAGAGGTTTCAACAAAATTGCTGCTTGTAGGCGAAATCTATTTGGGCAATCTTTGTAGACTTCAAAACTACTACAAACAACTAAATGCTTGGGTTTAAAATCGCTTTCAACAAACTGATTGATTGCTTGAATGCAAAAATTTTGACGGTGTGGTTTCACTTCATCCAAACCGTCTAATAGAGGGAGTAACTTTTGTTCAGTAAGCCACTGTTTACCCACAGCGGCGGGGATGTCGTATTTGAACTGAAGTTGAGCAATTAACCAATCTGCGATCGCCCCGGATTCCGTTTTCCAAGCACCGAGTTCAAACAGCACTGGTACTGGTAAACTAGGATCTTTTTGAGCGCGGGAAATTAGCACCATCGCCAATTCCAGCAGTGTAGTAGTTTTTCCTGCACCCGTTGCTCCCAAAATGACCAATTTACCACCGGTGCGATCGAACACTTTAGCAATGCTGGCTTTGGGAGGTAGCCGAAAACTGGGGCGGTTTCCCACCTTCACATCCACATCCCAACAGCGGCTGACACCAGGGGGCGCAGTCTCTTGACGGAGGTTGGACAATACGGCATTGTGTAAAGAGTGCGATCGAGATGCTTGGACTTCCCGCTTCACATCTTTGAGTAATCGATCGCGAGGCGGTTGTAATCTGTGAGAAATAAATCTTAGCATTTTAGTTATTCAACTCAACCTCACCCTGGATGCTGACCTTGGCAAATTTATGCACAACTGTCTGACAGCAAGATTACCATAATCTTGTCAGTCTGAACAATCAGTCCCTAATCACTATTTTTGCATAAAATTAACAGTCTGGCACGCCCATTGTCGAGCAAAAATTATTAAGATAGATCAAGAAGTATAAAAATAACAACACAAATAGGTGATTAGGAGGTTTTCAATTGCTAAAATTATTGATTTTATTGCATTTCCTTCTTCCTTCTTCCTTCTGATTATGTCATTAAAAACTAGCCAAATCATCATCATCAGCTTAGTAGGGCTATCAACTGCGATCGGAGTAGCCTGGGCCACCATACAGTCTGGTTCCATGAAACTCTCAAATCCTCCCCTGACAGAATCGGCTGTATCCGACAAAAAAACGATTTCAGCAGTTCCCACAACCAGCCCGCAATCTCAGAAATTTCAACCCCAACCTGCCAAAAATTCCCCAGTTGAATCTTCCCTCATCCCAAACATCTCCGATCAAAAAGTTGAGCCGGTGTTCATCACACCTCCTGATTCGGGCTGCAAAATCAATATGGCTGTAATCAATGATCCTAATCCACCGTTGAATGTGCGATCGCACCCACAAGTCACCGACAGCAAAATAGTAGGAACACTCAAAAATAATACCTTTGTTTCCGTCGCCGAAACACAAAACGGTTGGTTGCGAATTACCGATCCAGTGCCCGGTTGGATTGCTAAAAACCGCACCGAAAGCAGTTGTCCCAATGTCAGACAGCAGATTAATTTTCGACCGGGAGGAGATGAAGCAATTGTTAAAGGTCGAATTATTGGTGGTGGCAGTCACTCTTACATAATTCGCGCCGCTAAGGGTCAAACAATGACTGTTAGGAATAGGAAACAAGTTTTTCCACAAATTTTGACTCCCGACGGTAAACTTTTAACTGGAAACCCTTATAAAGACAATCAAACTGAGTGGACGGGAAAAATGCCAGTAACGGGAAATTATACATTTCAATTAGACTCAAATTTCCGGGGATATGAATACGAATTTTCGGTAAAAGTGCGATAAGTGTGCAGGTTTGTAACATAGGAATTACGCATGGGTGGTTAGAAACCGGGTTTTTACGAGAATAGTTCGTTGTGGCGCGCAGATTCGCTAAAAAACACGGTTTCTTTGTCGGAGTGCGTAAGTCCTAAAATTAAGGAATTGCACCCAGCGACACATCAAGAATCGTAAATTTCTGCCAATCTTCGGAATCAAAGTGCCACCATTCTGTTGTGATACCAATAAAGCCATGTTTTTTCATTGCATCTTCCAGGATTTGACGATTTTTCCGAGATTGGGCACTGCCTCCTTGGTAATCTCTGTGTGCTTTTGTGGTAAAATCATCAAAGGGCGTGGGCATTTCTAATTCTTTGCCAGTGCGATCGACCAAAGTCAAATCTACAGCAGCACCGCGATTGTGCCGCGAACCCCTCGCAGGATTAGCAACATAGTTCGGATCTGGCAAAACTTCCCACATTTGTTTTGTAACAGATAAGGGCCTGTAGCAATCGTAAACTTTCAAACCTAAGCCGATTTTTTCCAAATCAGTTTGAACTAGGGCTAACTTTTGAGCAACAGAACTTCTCAAAGCGCATTTCGCTGTGGAGTAAAGTTTTCGTTTCAAGAAATTGTTAGTTGTGGCGTAGCGAATATCGAGGCGAATGTTGCGATTTACGGTGCGGATGTCAACAAGTCGCGCCCAATTCGGGAGTTGACTCATGAAAATGCTTTCAGGTACTACTGGGTTGGATTCTGGTTGGGTAATTTGCACTTGTGGCGGCTCCGTTGCGCGGACAAATATGGGATGGTGTAGACCGATCGCAAATAGTAAAACTAACATAAATGCGATCGGGTATTTTCCAAAACAATTAAATTTCATAGCTGTTATATAAGATCGGGATCAATACCTTGCGATCGCAAATAAGCCGCCAATCGTTCTTTCTGTTGCTGTTCCCGATCGGCCCTTTGACTCTCAGCTTCGGCCCTTTGACTCTCAGCTTCAGCCCTTTGACTCTCAGCTTCGGCCCTTTGACTCTCAGCTTCGGCCCGTTGACTCTCAGCTTCAGCCCGTTGACTCTCAGCTTCAGCCCTTTGACTCTCAGCTTCAGCCCGTTGGCGTTCCTGTTCGGTATGAAGGCGTTCTAGTCGGGCTTGTTCGCTCCCGATTAGCAACAAATTACCTTGGTTATCCCACCAGCGCAACCATCGCTGTGTCTGATTTTGATAACTACCTTCCCATAGGCCCAACTCCACTCCCATTAGTTCGATCGAGTAGTGTCCGCGATCGTTTGGTTCCAAGCGAATATAACGAGTATTCACCCAGTTGTAGACTTCCAGTTCACCGGTTTTGATAATGTAGATAGCGTAGTAGGGAATGCGGATAATCTGCTCATATACCCAAAACTTTCCGGGTTTCTGAGTGACACCTTCTGAGGTACGAGATAGAGGAGTATTATCGCGTTCTTCCGAACCATTCCCACTAGCAAGCTCGATCGCAATTAGTGGGACCATATACTCGCGCCACAACACGTAAGAGCGACGAATTTCTCCATCCACCAGGGGTGGGACGTTGGGCACGTAGAACCAGTCGGGGGCTTCGGCTCCACGTTCTGGTGGGTCGGTTTCACGCCAGTAGATGCCACTATCTTGCCCGATCGCATACATTCCGTCCGGGTGTAGGGTTTGCAGCGTGGTTTCCAGGGAATCGGTGAGCAGGATACACTGAGGATGTTCTTGGAAGTTTTTCACAAACGTGCCGTCGGATTCGGGAAGTTGCGTATGATCGGGGAAGGCGCGGACTGAGGTTATAGGACTAAGGCTTTGGGTCATGACGGGTACGCGATCGATTGGCGATCGGGACTGATGCTCTGTTACAGCATAGCTATTGCTGTTGCAATTGTGTCGATATCAAGTCTATTCTGAAGAGTCATCCGAACTAGATCCAGTCTTGGCAAAGATGCAATTTAGGTTGGGTTTCGTTCCTCAGCCCAACCTACACTATCTTGTCTGCAAGCCCGACAGTCCGACAGGGGTTTAAACCCCTGTCTCATAGCTAAATTCCTCTAAAGAGGACTAAGATATTTCTCATTTCTTGAAAATTTTGTTTTTATGAGTCTTTCAGTCGGTTTCAACCGACTTTAGCTATGAGACGGGGGTTTGAACCCCGGCGGACTTTCGGCTCGGCGCGAGAACTTTCGCTCGCTCTCTTGTAATTTTAAATTATCTTCAAATTCCCAAGCGCTGATACACTAAATCTAAGTGCCTCAATTGATACTGCGGATCGAAACAATCATCAATTTCTTTGCTCGTCATCTTAGCAGTAACTCGCTCGTCCTTGGCAATCAAATTGTAGAAATTACCGCCCGTTTTGTTCCAAGCTTCGTGAGCACAAGATTGTACAATTTTATAGGCATCTTCGCGACTCGTGCCTTTTTCTACTAAGGCTAACATCACGCGCTGACTGAAGATAACTCCGCCGTAAAGGTTCATGTTTCGTTTCATGTTTTCGGGATAGACTAGCAGGTTTTTTACTAAGTCTGTGGTTTCGACTAACATGAAGTGGGTGACAGTGGAACTGTCGGGCAAAATCATCCGTTCTACGGAACTGTGAGAGATGTCTCTTTCGTGCCAAAGCGCCACGTTTTCTAAGGCTGCGACGGCGTTGGCGCGGACAATTCTTGCCATTCCTGTCAGTCTTTCCGATCGAATCGGGTTGCGTTTGTGGGGCATGGCGGAGGAGCCTTTTTGCCCTTTGGAAAAGAACTCTTCGACTTCGAGAACGTCGGTGCGTTGCAGGTTGCGAATTTCTACTGCAAAACGCTCGATCGATGCTGCTAACAGTGCTAAGGTTTGGACGTATTCGGCGTGTCGATCGCGCGAAATGACTTGAGTTGATGCGGTATCGGGTTCGAGTCCGAGGTTTTGACAGGCGATCGCTTCTATTCGCGGATCGATATTAGCATAGGTGCCGACTGCGCCGGAGATTTTGCCGACTGCTATGGACGATCGCAAATTGACTAATCGGGCGCGGTTGCGAAAGACTTCGGCCAGCCATCCTGCTAGTTTAAAGCCAAAGGTGATGGGTTCGGCGTGTATTCCGTGCGATCGGCCAACCATGACGGTATTGCGGTGTTGTTGGGCCTGATAGCGAATAGCTTGGCTCAAATCTTCAACACGTTCTAGCAAAATATTGACGCTGGCGACTAATTGCAGCGCCAAAGCGGTATCGAGCACATCGGAACTGGTTAAACCGAGGTGAATGTAGCGGCCGGCATCGCCTACATATTCGTTGACATTTGTCAAGAAGGCAATCATGTCGTGGCGGACTTCGGCTTCAATTTCGAGGACTCGTTTGGGGTCAAAATTAGCCTTAGCTTTAATTTCTTCGACGGCGGCGGCGGGGATGTAGCCGAGTTCGGCTTGTGCTTCGCAGACAGCGATTTCTACTTGCAGCCAGCTTTTGAGCTTGGCGGTTTCAGTCCAGATGTTGCCCATTTCGGGCAAAGTGTAGCGCTCTATCACGGTTGGGAATTAGGGAATGCGATCTCACCATTGTACATCTGTGAGGGGATGCAAGAGCCAAATAGCCCAGAAACCGGGTTTTTTACGAAAATACTTTGTTTCAGCCCGCAGATTTGGTAAAAACCTGATTTCTGAGTCTGCGTGCTTAAATTGCTTGATATAATAATATTTTAATTGATGCCAAATGAAACAAACAAACTTGCTGCAATTAAAGGAACAAATTTTGTTAGAGGAAACAGAACCTGTAGCAATAGAGTATAACGGACGCTTAGTTGGGTATTTTTACCCAGTTAGTGCAATGCCAAGTGCGATGGAAGAAATCGATCGCGTTTTTACAAATTTAGTACAACAATGGCGCAATGAAACTATAGGTATTTCCTCCACTACAGATTTAGTTATGCACCCAGCTTACCAACAAATTATTAAGATGGGTCCAGTAGTAATTCCTCTGTTATTAAGGGAAGTGGCAAGAAAGTCGGGGCGTTGGTTTTGGGCTTTGTGTGAAATTAGTGGAGAAGATCCAGTACCTTTGGAAAAACGGGGTAAAACTAAAGAGATGACTCAGATTTGGCTGGAGTGGGGAGGAGCAAAAGGTTACAAATGGTAGGAAATAATGCTTGGACGCAAAATATTAAAGAATGGATTGAACAAAATCATCCTAATTTAGTGATAACGGGATATAAAATTACCAGCCCCGACACAACTGATTATAACTGTATAGCTTGGGCTGCTGGAAGTACGGAAGAATGGTGGTGGCCAGATGCCAAAGGTCAAGACTACTGGCCACCGAATATACTGCGAGAGGAATCTCTGACTGCTTTTATTATGGCTTATCAAACTTTAGGGTATGAAGTCGGCGATAACGCTTCGCTGGAAGCTGGTTTTGAAAAGATAGCGATTTATGTTTTAGATGAAAAACCTCAACACTCAGCGAGACAACTTCCTAATGGGATGTGGACTAGCAAATTAGGTCAGTACGAGGATATAGAACATAATACTTTAGAGGGTTTAGAAGGTAGTATATACGGTTACGTTGCTTGTGTGATGAAAAGGCGTTTGACCGATCGGGAATAGTAAACGTATCAAAAGAGCGATTGCCATTGTTTCCCATAAAGCGGTCGCTTGAAAATATCTCACCAGCCGATATTTTAAATATTTTTAATCGCATCAATCCCTCGCGCATCTCCCCCGAAGCTAGCAATTTTGCTCTGGCAATTCTTGAAATCAACAAACATCGGTTACTTACTTTGAGAGAAGCACTACTTTGAAAACACCAAAAACGCTATTCTTAGCTTGGAAAGACCCCATCAGTCCTAATTGGTTTACGATCGGTCGATTAACCTTTGATAGGAATATCTATCAATTTGTTTATACCCAAGGTGTAAAAGAAGCCGAAGAGAAATGTGCTTTTACACCTTTGCTTTCGTTTCCACGCTTAGATGAAGTTTATACGTCAACTTATTTATTTCCCGTATTTGCGAATCGGGTTATGTCGCGATCGCGTCCCGATTATTCCAGTTTTATCGAACAGCTCGACCTCCTCAACGACGACCCTAGCCCAATGGCAATTTTAGCTCGCAGTGGTGGGGAACGAGTCACAGATACGTTTGCCGTTTTTCCCGATCCGGAAGTTGACGAAAAAGGACGGTACAATCTTTACTTTTTTTCGCAGGGTTTGCGACATTTGCCCAGAAGTGCGATCGATCGGAGCGAGCGGCTGGAGGCGGGAGAAACGTTAGAGTTCGATCGTGAAGTGCAAAATCCCTACGTCGATCTGGTTCTAATTTCAAACACTAGCGATCGCTCCATTGTCGGCTATTTTCCGCGATATTTGCTAGCAGAAGTTTTTGAGTTGCTGCGACAAAATTCTAACTTAGAAGTGCGGGTAGAGCGTGTCAATAAACCTCCTACTCCACTCCAGTTTCGCCTGTTATGTAAAATGAGTGTCCATTGTAGAGATGATTTTCGTCTCTTCTCCAGTTTTCAATATCAACCCGCGATCGCAGAGATTGCGGTCAAATCTGCTTAAAGTAGACTGAAGTGTTTTCGGGGATCGATCGCATCTGTCTTTCCAGTAAAAACTCTGCAAAAGTTAACAAAAGCTGCTGATTTTCCGGGAGTAAGTGCTGTAATTTGCCTAGCAAATCTTCCAAAAGTTCGATCGTTTGAGAAGTCATCTTCCCTCAATGTTGGCGATAGTCTCATTTTATCAGAGCGCTTACTGTTTTATTTTAACTGAGCGATCGTCCTAATTGTACATCTGCGAGGTATCGGTCTTGAGTCGGGATGGGGAATTTCGGGCGATCGGCATATGGCTGTGTTTGGTAAAGGCGATGACTAATTTTTATATATAGAATATAACACCAAATTGGTGTAAAAAAAACACCTCAAAACATAAATTCAGGTATATAATGGGTGTATAAGGTTCTCAGACAAACACAAAACACATGAAAATTAACACACAGCGATTCAAGAAGGCACAAGCCCCCCCGCCCCCCAAATGTCAAGCGCACTTCACCGCTACCCACCGCTACCAGTAGTGTGCAAACCAAACTATTTTTTGCGTAAGTGCTTTGTAAGGCTTGGTGAGCAAGCTCTTTGTAAGTGAAGTAGTATGGCTGCTTCACACGGATGCAATAACTAATCAAATACGACTGCAATGAAAAAACAACAATTTCAAAATACACAAGCCCCCCGTCCCCCAGATGTTAAGCGGATGTCCGTCAGTTTATCTGCGGATGCTGCTGAACTATTGGAATGGCTTGCTACAACCCAAGGGATAACTCAGATTGAAGCGCTTCGGAAAGCTATCGCAACTGAAGCTTACCTTCACAAAGAGATCAAACAAGGGTCTAAAGTTTTACTTCTAAATTCTGACAAAGAAGTGCGAGAAGTAATATTTAGATAATGCAAGCTGCGGGGGTATAAACAAGTAATTAATTCTTGAAAAACCCTCATGCACACAAAAGACTACCATCCCCACAACTATAGCAATATCCAGTCTCAGGATAACGATATCTGCTGCAATTCACTTATGCCTAAGAAGATTAGAGAATTGAAAAGCCTATTGCTAAAAGCAGGATTCGTTTGTCAGCCAGCAAAAGGCAGTCATAGTAAGTGGAAGCATCCCAAATTAGCCAAGGCTATTATCATAGCTGGTAAAGACGGAAATGATGCTAAACTATATTTAGAGAAGTCAGTCAACGAAACACTTGAGGCACTAAGGCAAATCGAAGCAGAGGAGACAGAACCATGAAATATACAATTGTTATCCAATGGTCTGAAGACGATCGGTGCTTTGTCGTGTTTTTGCCGGAATTTGAGGATGTAATGCAACCAGTAACTCACGGAGATTCTTATGAAGAAGCTATCTACAATGCGCGAGAGGTACTGGAGTTACTAATCGAGAGTTGTCAGGCTGAAGGTAAACCATTGCCAGCAACTAAGAAGCTAGAACGGTTATTTCAGGCTGCTTAAATTTGTTGAAAGCAATATCAATCAAGTATGGAATAAGTGCAAATCCGATACACTCTGCTAAACGAGGCGGCACAGCATTTCCGATTTGCCACATTGCCTTTTTCATCGAACCTTCAAAAATAAATGAATCCGGGAAAGTTTGCAATCTAGCCATTTCACGAGCAGAAATAACACGATTAAGATGAGGATGAATATGAGTCCCACCATGATTTTCTTTAACAGTCATACTGGGTTTGCCCGGATACTGTCGCTTGAAAGCATCTGCATAGCTTTCATACAAGGAACCGCCTGGTGGAACTTTAGCAAGTCTTTCCATGTACTCAGCAGAATGACGAGTCCATTCGTGGTTAATTTCTGGTATGGGAGTATACTCTGGTAAATCATCAATTGCTGACTCGATTGCTTTGTATTGTTCTGGCAACAATTGCGACTTGGGATAGGGATTTTCCATCCCGAATCTGTTGGCAATAAAAATAGCTCGCGGGCGGATTTGTGGGACTCCATAGGTTGCTGATTCCAGAACAGCAACGGACATATGGGGATAGCCAATTTCCTGAAAAGCTTCGCAAATGGCTTGCTTAACAGATCCTTTTTGGATAGTCAATATTCCGGGTACGTTTTCCATGACAACATACCAAGGACGTATTTCAGAAACAACGCGCACAAACTCTCTAAATAGGCGATTTCGAGGGTCGTTGGGGTCGCGTTTTCCAGCCACTGAGAAGCCTTGACACGGCGGCCCACCTACAACAACATGAACTTGTGGCGAACCAATTTCAGCGAGCAACTTTTGGGGATTTAAGTTTTTGATATCGTCGCACAAGTGATGGCAATCAGGGAAGTTTTTTGTATGAGTTGCCGAGGCGATGGGATTAATTTCAACGCTTGCTACTGGTCGAAAACCTGCTTGCAATAAACCTTGTGTCATGCCGCCCGCACCGCAAAAAAGATCGACAAATGTATAGTCTGATTTTGGCAGTGACTGAGATTGAATATCAATGAATATCTTGTAGGGGTCGCAGTCATTTGATTCTAGTTCGCGTTGGATGCGTTCGTAACGCCCTAATTTTGCTTTTTTCTGCTTTTTGGCAGGAATTAATTCTAACTCGTTTGAGAACAAAGACAGTTGTATTGCTTCCATTTAATATTTTTTTACTGCTTTTTATCTGATGTTACCCATTGGGGGCACAGTGTAGCGCTCTATTGCGGTTGAGGTCGGGAAGTGCGATCGCCCTAATTGTACATCTTTGCGGCATCCGTCTTGAGTCGGGCTAAGCAACTTGAGATGAAGGAGGCGATACCAACGGTTACGCAACGCTTATGCACCTTCGGATTTTGAATATTTCGTTTATTGCGGATATTGCACTTACAGCACGTGTAGTGTTATATTGAATTGAAAAGCCAAGTATCATGTCGGACAAATACTTACAAACCTTTGCCAGTAATGCTGTACAGGTTTTGCTTGATTGCAGCCCCAACGTGTTGAGCATGAGAGTGACTGGCTCTGCTACAATCAGGGGTTTCAATCCCTGATAGGGATTTGAGCCTCTGATTGTAGCATATTGGCTTTCTAGCTCGAAAAAAAACACATCAAAAGAGAGATTTATTATGTCGAGGCAAAAAGCGTCGCCAGAGTCAGTTTTAGTTAAAGAACCAGAAAAAGCATCAATAGACAAATTAGAGCAAATACTTAGCAGAGAATCTGCACAGCCCAAATTAGTCGGAAGTAACGGAGAAGAGATACTGATTCCCGAACGTGTCTACAGCTTTCTGCGTCAAATTGTGCATGGAATGGCATCAGGTCAATCTGTCTCGGTAGAACTTCATAATCCTCAAATGACAACGCAGGAGGCTGCTGAGATACTGAAGGTATCGCGACCCTTTTTAGTCAAGTTATTAAAGGAGGGAGCAATTCCTTATATCGAAGTAGGAAAACATCGGCGCGTCCTTTTTCAAGATGTAATTACTTACAAGGAACAGCGTCAAGTAAAACGTCGCCAAGGAATGAAGGAATTAAGCCAATTTCTTCAGGAGGAGGGGTTTTACGGCGAAGGGGTATGCGAAATAGCTCAGGAGTAGAATGGAAGCTGTATCTGTCATTGTAGACTCCTGTGTTATTTTCCCTATGCCTCTATGCGATACGCTGCTGCGTGCTGCTGAGACAGAGTTGTATATCGTTCATTTTTCACAAGAAATTCTAGATGGTGCTACCCGCAATCTTGTAAAAAATGGAAAAATGACAGATGCCAAAGCTGCACGTTTTCAGACAATGATCAAAAACACCTTTCCTGAAGCAATGGTCGAAGTGCCTCCAAGTTTGGTGGAAGCAATGACAAATCATCATGGCGATCGCCATGTTGTAGCTGCTGCCATAATAGCAAATGCTAAAATCATTGTCACTGATAATCTTAAACACTTCCCAACAGAGGCTTTAGAACCCTACGGGATTGAAGTACAACACCCGGATGTATTTCTGAATCAGCTTTTTGATAATGACCCAGAATCAATAGTTGAGGTAATTCGGCAACAGGCTGAGGATCTAAAAAAACCGCCTATTACTGTTGCCGAACTTATTGACAACTTAGAAAAAAATAATAGAGTTCCAGAATTTGTTAGTAGGGTTCGTTTATACGAATACTGCGATTTGGTAATCGACACTGCGAAACAAGCATTAACTGTCTTGGGAACTCCAGTAGTAGAAGGGGGTCGATCTTATGAAGGAGATCGATATCGACTCTGGATGAAAGGGCAAACTCTAACAATTACTGCTAAAGATAGCCGTGGCGAAATTCTGCGAGTTCAAAATATGGAAATCGAGGGTAATATATCATCAGAAGATGTTACATTATTCCAAATATTTGCTAAATGTTTAGAACAAGAGTTGGCAACAATTAGAACAAGAGTTAGCAACAAATTGTGTTGAGTAATAAGCTCACTTACTGCATCCGATCGATCGTCCGATACTGCACCGCCTCCCCCACATGATTGGTTTTCAAACTTTCATCCCCCGACAAATCAGCAATAGTTCTCGCAACCTTCAAAATGCGATCGCTAGCCCTAGCCGAAAGCCCCAACTTCCGAATCGCCATCTCCAATAAATTCCGAGAAGCATCATCCAACTGACACCATTGGTTAATATGGCTGCTTTGCATCTCCGCATTACACCGCAAACTAGATTCTGACCTAAAACGGTGAGTTGCGATCGCCCGTGCCCGCTGAACCCTCACCCGCACCGGTTCCGACTCCTCCCCCGTCGGCTGTCGCGTAATCTCCTCCGGCTTCAAACGATTCACCGCCACTTGCAAATCGATCCGATCCATCAAAGGCCCCGAAAGTTTTGCCCAATATTGCTCCCTTTTTTGCGGCGAACAAGTACACTGTTGAATTGAATCGCCATAGTAACCGCAAGCACAAGGATTTGTACTAGCAACTAAAGTGAATTGCGCCGGAAACATCACCGATTGTCTAGTCCGAGAAATCGTCACATAACCATCTTCCAACGGTTGCCGCAAAAACTCCAAAACATCTCTTTTAAACTCAGTTAATTCATCCAAAAAAAGTATGCCACGATGTGCTAAAGAAATTTCCCCCGGACGCGGAAAACTGCCGCCACCTACCAAAGAAGGCCCCGATGCTGAATGGTGAGGACTGCGAAAAGGTCGATCGCCCACCAAGCTACCTTTATCCTTCAACAACCCCGCCACCGAATGAATTTGAGTCACATCCAAAGCTTCCTCAAAAGTCAGCGGCGGCAAAATACCCGGTAAACGTCTCGCCAGCATCGTCTTACCGCTCCCTGGAGGCCCCACAAAAATTAAATTGTGTCCCCCCGCCGCCGCAATTTCCAAAGCCCGCCGCGCGTGAATTTGCCCCTTCACATCCTTTAAATCTAGACCCGGAATGCGCCTTTTTGCTAACTCTTCTCGACCGTCTACTTTTACAGGCGAATACACATGAGGATTGTTTAAAAAATCAGTAACTGCAAAAATATTTTCAAAACCATAAACAGATATTCCGTGTACCAAAGCCGCTTCTTGCGCGTTACCAGCCGGTACAATCAATCCTGAAATACCCATTTTGGCAGCAGCAGCGGCGATCGGCAAAACCCCAGCTACAGCCCGCAAAGTCCCATCTAAGGAAAGTTCCCCCAGAAACAAATGATCTCCCAAAAGTTCAGCGCTGACTTGTTCCGATGCTGCTAAAATGCCAATGGCGATCGGCAAATCAAAACTCGGCCCTTCCTTTCGCAAATCCGCCGGAGTCAAATTAATCACAATACTCCGCATCGGAAAAGCATATCCTGAATTTTTCAGCGTCGCCCTAACCCTTTCCTTAGCTTCTTGTACCGCAGAATCGGGCAATCCCACAACCACAATTTTGGGTAGCCCTCCCGACACATCAGCCTCAACACCCACCTTTACCGCGTCAACTCCAACAATCGATGCACTCCAAACCCTAGCAAGCATTATTTTTTATCCTTGTTCGGCTATCTTGTCCCCACTCTCTATTATCATTAATCATGGAACAAGAAACTCGAAATAGTAGAAAAAACTTTTCTCTCTTACTCCTAACAACTGCCAACTGTCAACTGTCCACTACCAACCACCTTCAAACCATGACCAATCAAGAAACCATTTTCAGCAAAATCATTAGCCGCGAAATTCCCGCCGACATCGTTTATGAAGACGACTTAGCCCTAGCCTTCCGAGATGTGAATCCCCAAGCACCAGTTCATATCCTCGTCATTCCCAAACAGCCTATTGCCAAATTAGCCGATGCTGAGTATGGAGATCGTGATCTCATGGGACACTTGCTGCTAACTGTGAAACTGATAGCAGAACAACTCGGACTTAGTAATGGCTATCGAGTTGTAATTAATAATGGGAATGATGGTGGTCAGACTGTAGACCACCTGCACCTTCACATTTTGGGTGGACGACACATGAAATGGCCCCCTGGTTAAAACAAGACTCAAAATATGATTGGCAATTCAATACTGCAAACTAATTCTCTTCTTCCAAATACTCTGCAACACTTTGCAAATCTTCCAATCCTCGGTTCAATCGGTTAAGCATAGCTTCCCCCATTTCAGTATCAAAGTTAAGTTTAGAATTTTGCAAAGCTAACTCTTGAATTGCCTCTAGCCATAGTGACAGCGGTACATTGCGAACAGCTTTCCGTAAGCCCATATTTGCCAATACTGCGAGATGAAAACCTGTTAAGTTTTGTCCCCCATAGTTATAGAAACCATCCCATAGTTCTAGCTTTTCGGGAGTGTAGGCATCGTACTGATCGAAGGTAATTGGTGTCGGATCGAGTTTAGGTTGTGGTAGTGGTGGTCTATCCATAGGTTTTTACCTTTGAGATTACTATAGCAATCCTAAATCATTTGTGAATTTCTGACTCCCTCCCCTTAATAAGGGGAGGGTTGGGGTGGGGTAAAAAACTTTACGACTCCTGCAAGGATTGCTATATCTATATTAGTACCTAATTAGCCACAATTTTCAAATATGGACTTCAGCAGGCTATTTTTCGACAAATAAACGTATTAACCAATTAGTGAATTTTACTGCGACATCTGTATGAGGACGCAGAGCTTGACTTGTAATTGCCTTTCCCAAAGGATAACCTGGTTCATCATGCCAAGCAAGATATGTATGAATCACTGCTTTACTGCGATGCACTTCTTTGAAAGTTGTTACTTGATTATCCTCTGCTTGTTCAACACATTCTCGCGCAAATGCCAGAGATTCTGGTTCTGCAAGTTCCGCGCAGAAGTCTTCTAACATACCAGAAGTTTGATTATTAGGCATCAGCCAAAATCCCAGTTTAGGTTCATCTGAAGAAGTCTCGACAACCGTGCCATCAGCATCAGGTTTGCTCGGAAACCTATAGCTGTAATGTTGCAACTTGCCTCTTATACTTTGCCATCTGCCTTCAACAGAAGGGTTGTCAGCATCAAGCATAACTCCTATTACTTGAGGAGGATTAGGACGTATAATCAGCGCATTTAATCGTTTCAAAACCCCCACATCTGAACCGCATTGATAGATACCGAAAGTCTCAGGAACATTATGAGCTTTACATAAAGCCATAACCACATGGCAATCATTATCTCCTTCAACAAGTAAAACTTTATCTGTATCTTGCTTGCAAACACTATCCTTCTTAGACACCTCGCTCATATTACTCATCTTACTTCAACATCCATATCAATCGAATCATTTAGTGTCTCCGATGTATATTCTGTAGCTTTGATTAACCCATTTTTTTCATCAAGTCTGAAGAAAGCACCAAGTGTAGGATAATTATTCCAGGCTTGGTAGAAACCTTTTATACAATCGCGGCTGTGAGTAGTTGCAAAAACTTGAACATTAAGTCTGTCCGATAGCTGAAAAACAATATCCCAAACTTTAGGTTGTACGCTCCAGTGCAATCCATTTTCAAATTCATCAATTAAGAGAAGTCCATTTCGAGCATTGACAAGTGCAACAATTATATGAAATAAACGAGTCATACCATCTCCCATGCTCTTGAGAGGTAATGGCTCATCTATGCCTTTAATTTTTACTAAAGCAATACGCTGACCGTTTTCACGAGTTCTAAAGTCATTGCCACTATTCTCTACAAAAGCCACTCCAGTAACTCGATCGTCGATTAGACCAAGAGCAGAAATAACCTCAGACTCTAAATCGGTCAAGCTCGTTAAATCCCAAAGAGCAGCTAATTTTCGATTTGGCATATTTTCTGTCGAAACAATCTGCCATGTGTATTTGAACTCTGACTGCTGCCTTTCAGAAACAGAAATCATTCTATTGCGATTATCTCTCATATCTTTGTTATCTAAACTAAAAATCCTTCTAGTTCTTTCACCTTCCTCTGCGACGAGAAAAACTTCAACATTAGATAGATTCCCATCAAGTTCCCTGTCAGAAATACGAATTTTCCTGAGCGTGCCTTCATCATCATTTTTATCCTGATATGCAGCGGCACTGATATGAAGCTTTATGTTTGAAGCGACTTCTCCAAGAGAAATACCCTGTTCTCCAATAGGAGGTAATTTATGACCGTGGAAAAGATGTCGCACAGAATTACTGATAAAATTTTGGGAATGTGGCTGAGCTTCACTAAACCAAGTCTCTTGCCTTGACTTGAGAAGGTCAAGCAGGACTATAGCGGAAGCATTGCTGGTATAGAGTTCTAATGCTTCAAGAAACGTACTCTTTCCAGAATTATTCTTGCCAACTATCAGGTTGACACGACCCAGTTTTCTAACTTCAAGGTGTTTAAATAGCCTAAAGTTGTGTATCTGAAATGACTCTAGCATACAATATTCCTATAAGTTTTTATAACAAGCTTATATCATATTTGCTTAAAAACCCAATTTCTGAAATAAATCCCCAATCGGGAGAGTAAAGCCGGGGACGATTTCTTCGCCATCTAGGGAGTCAATGGACTTGAGCAGGCGATCGGGCTCTTGGGACGATCGATACACCAACACATACTTTTCTTTAGGGTTGATTACCCAAACTAAACGCGATCCATTGTCGAAATATTCTACGAGTTTATTGTGAATTTCTTCGACTGTATTGCTAGGAGAAAGGATTTCTACGGCAAGATCCGGCGCACCTTCGAGGAAGCCATCGGGGAGTTCATCTAGCCCTTGCAGGCGTTCTTTTGCCATGAATGAAAGATCAGGCGATCGCTTATTTCCTGATTTCATCTTGAAGGCGGTGCTGGAATCGAACATTGCACCTAGCTTCTGAATGTGGACATAACCACCGAGTAAAATCATCAAGACGCTACAAACATAACCGTGTTTTGCACCAGAGTTTCCCATGTCAATTAGTTCTCCATTTACAATTTCGTAGCGGTGTCCATCTCGATTGAGTGCCATGAATTCGGCATCAGTCCAGACTTTTTCCTCTGCTGGTGTTTCAAGTTGAGTTGGCGCTGGGTGTTGAATTAGAGTAACCATAGCTTTCTCCTAAACTTCTATTTCTAGTTAAACATCATTCATTTCAAATTTCAACAAATCACCCTGAAAAGTTAATGCGGCGGTAGACTTCAGACATCGGAAGTTCTATATTTAAGCTGTGCAGGACGATCGCGCGATCGAGCCCATCATAGACTTGCCATTGCCAGCGATCGCTATTTGGGCGATCGCAATTGTAATACTGCTCAATATATGGTTCAGTCTGACTAACCAGCAGATATTCACAAAAACTGGGAATAGAGCGATACTTTCTGAACTTTTCAGTTCGATCGTAGGCTTCCGTAGAGGGTGAAAGGACTTCGACAATCAGTAAAGGGTTGAGAATTTCATCCGTGCGATCGGCATTGAATTCCGGTTCGCCATCAATTACTGTAATATCAGGATAAGTTCCGTGATTGAAGCCAGGAATCCAAATTCGCAAGTCGCCGTTATAGGTTTGAAAATTAGTGTCTCGGAGAGCCACGTTCAGAAAAGTCGTAACATCTACGGTAATGCGGCTGTGAGCGGGGGAACCTCCTGACATAGCGATAATCTCTCCGTTGCAGTATTCGTGACGTTCTTCAGCAGTTTCCTCGATCGCCCGGTATTCATCAAGAGTGAAGCGAGCCTTAGTCGGATCGGTCAGAGTTGGCGGTTTGGTTGAAGCAATCACCACGATCGCACCTCCTAAATAATTAGATCTCTTTTTGATATTATAATCATATCATCAAATTAATAGCTAAAATCTCTAAAAATGCCTTATTTAACAGCAGCGAACGACATCAAAGCGCTCATCGCTAAATTTTCCCAATCTAGAATCCTGTGGATTGATACAGAAATAGCAGATTATATATCTAACCCCAAATTGTCTCTGATTCAGGTATTAGCTGACCCCAAAGACTTGACCGGCGATGCCACTTTTCTACTCGACCTCTTGGATAGACCAGAATTAGTCAAAGAATTCATAGACAAAATCATGGTCAATCCCAATATTGAAAAAGTGATGCACAATGCCAACTATGACATTAGATTTTTGGGAAATGATGATGCCCAAAATATCACTTGCACCTTAAATATGGCGAGACAAATTCCTTATTATATTCTACCATTGCCCGATCGCAAATTGAAAACTTTAATAGAAAAGATTTGCAATATTGGTTATGTAGACAAAACAGAACAAAGCGGCGATTGGGCAAAACGTCCCCTCACCGAAAACCAGCTACAATACGCCACGATGGATGCGGTTTATTTGGCGAAAGTGCATCGCCATCTGCTAGAAATTATTGACAAATGTTATCCAGAACCCGCCAGCGAAAACTTGACTGCATTGGGGGAAAAATATCAGAAAATAGAATCTCAGTGGAAACCACTAGATTCAGAAATTGCTGAGATAAAAGAACGAATCAAAACTGGGATGCTGGCAAAAAAGCTCAAGGACAGTGCTTATTTTGAGCTATCCAGTTCGATCACAATGAAAGTAGATTTTATGACCCTGGCAAATCTGACGCAAGCTGAGAAGATTGACTTAAATCTTCCGGTAACGCTGACTAAAGAGATTCAAAGACAGTTAGGGGAACTTATAGATCATCCATCTTTGCAAATTGAAGAAAATCAGAGTTTGCGGTTGATTTTTAACACACAGCAACGGCGAAAATCTACTAATAAAATTGTACCGCTACCAGTCAGTGAGGATTTAATCATATTGGGGGAAAGGTACAAAGAAATTTTGCCTGAATGGAAGTTTTTGGATTCAGAAGTTGACCATCTGAAAGAGCGTGTCAAAAAAGCGATGGTGGTACAAAATAAGGCGAATACTCCCCATTTTAAACTATCTAGTTCTTCTATGATGAAGGTAGATTTTGCTAGCTTGGCAAGACTTGTACAATCTGTGGGAATTGAGTTGGATTTTATGGTGACTCTGACTCAATATATTCAAAAACGGTTAGGCGAAGCTATCAATCAAATTGATGTGCAAGTTGAGTATATTACCAGTTGGCGGATGAAAGCTAAGACTGTGGAAGATGAAGATGAGGAAATTCCGTTTTGAATATACAGCAGAAGGAAGAAGGAAGAAGGAAGAAAAAAGAAAAAAGAAGGAAGAAGGCTTGAGTTGTCTAGTAAAAGTATCTATTTTTAGATCGCTGACTTCGCAGAAGTTGTCGGGATGTGGGTATTTGCCCGATCGCACTTCTCGACAAACACAAAAATTCCCCAATCCAATGCTAGTTTGCCAATATCTCAACTATGCTAGCGTAGGCAAGCGATAATGCTGGTGTTAAAGGCGATCGACATAATTTAAAACTAATTTATTTTATTGAGGAGCAATGTATCCCTTATGGCAAACCTAATCGGCACAGACAGCAATGATTTTCTGCTCGGAACTCCGCAAGGCGATCGCATTCGTGCCTTAGATGGGGATGACACGCTCTTGGGTGTTGCAGGAGATGACACCCTAGAGGGCGACAATGGCAACGACCAAATAATTGGAGGCGATGGAGCCGATTCGCTTTTTGGTGGCGAAGGAAACGACGAAATTATTGGCAACCAAGGCCGCGATACTGCTTCGGGCGGGAACGGCGATGACTCCATTCGTGGCGGTTTGGGCAACGATATCCTCAATGGCAACGACGGTAGCGATACCGTGTTCGGAGACGCTGGCGACGACTTAGTTCGTGGCAACGCAGGTTTTGATGTCATCGCTGGCGGTACTGGTAACGACACCCTCACAGGCGGTGATGGCGACGATTCGGTATTTGGAAATGCTGATGACGACTTTCTCTACGGGGAAATCGGCGATGACTCTCTCAACGGCGGTAGTGGCAGCGATCAATTGTTTGGCGGTGACGGCAAGGACTACTTCAGAGGCGAAGACGGCAGCGACACTTTGTACGGTGGTGCGGGTACTGATTCGCTCTACGGAGACGGCGGCAATGACCAGATATTCGGCGGCAAAGCTAACGATACAGCCATAGGTGGCACAGGTTCCGATACGATTCGGGGCGATGAAGGCCAAGATTTGCTACAGGGAGGCGAAGATAATGATTTCCTGTTTGGTGGCAAAGGTAGCGATGTTCTCGACGGTGGCTTTGGGGACGATTCCTTGGCTGGTGGCCTCGGTGACGACACACTTTTGGGCAGTTTTGGTAATGACAATTTATTTGGGGCGGAGGGTAATGACTGTTTGAGCGGAGGTGAGGGCTCGGATACTCTGACTGGTGGTAGTGGCAGTGATATTTTTGTGTTGGGAGCTGGGCCTGGCAGTTTGGCCTTGATTACTGATTACAATGAGGCTGAGGATTTCTTTGGACTGCCGACCAATTTATCTTTTACTGACTTGGTAATTACCCAAGGTAACGGTGCAAACCGGAGAGATACAGTCATTACGACGAAGAAAGATGGGAAGCTTTTAGCAATTTTGATTGACACTCCGGCGGGCTTAATTGAGGCTACTGATTTTGTATCTGTGACTGGGACGGTTCCCGTCAGACCAACTACAACTACAGTTACAACTACAGTTACAACCACAATCTCAGATCCAACTGTAGCTACAACTCCGACTCCGACACCAACTCCGACACCAACTCCGACTCCGACTCCGACACCAACTCCGACTCCGACACCAACTCCGACTCCGGCGACAACTCCGACTCCGGCGACAACTCCAACTCCAGCGACAACTCCAACTCCGGCGACAACTCCGACTCCGGCGACAACTCCGACTCCGGCGACAACTCCGACTCCGACGGCTTCGAGAATTCCTTCTCCGCCGACAATTAGCCTGCCCGATTCGCCTCTGCTGAGCATTAAGTCGATCGCCCCAACACCAACTCCCGGACTCTTGGGAATGTCCAGCCCCACACCGATTTTTCCCTCGGCGTGGCCGACTCCTCCTACACCTTTCGGATTTTAGATGAGCGCGGAGTAATTACGAGTTTTGAGCTTTTGCAACTCATATCAAATCCCGTAGCATCGAAATTAATTACCCACAGCCAGGACACGGCAATGCCCATTAGTGTCAACTTAAGCTTGAAACCCTTGGTATCTCTTGCTTTTACCTAAGTCTAGATCCCCCTAAATCCCCCTTAAGAAGGGGGACTTTGAGAAGACTCTTGTCCCCCCCTTCTTAAGGGGGGCTAGGGGGGATCTAGGGTTAATAGTCAAACAGCAGTCTGTGACTGGGTTTGACGTTAAGTTGACACCAATGGGCAATGCCGTGTCCCTAAAGCTATGTAACATCTTGCCGATTGTCAGCCGAGTCGCAATCAGACTTGGCGGGAGAATCTTCTAGGATAGATAGTTTTTCCGTGTAGCCCAAAATCTCGCGCAGCTTCATGCGGTGGATATAAGGCCAGCCGCCATTCGCCTCAATACTCCTGAGCAGTTTATAAAGTGCTTGGCGGTTGTCGGGAAAAGACGCTTGAAACAAACCGTCCCGAATTTCTCGGTGCGAACTTTCCAGCGCCCGCAGCAAAGCCAAAAGCAGCACACTGTCTCCCTGACAACTTTCGGCTAAAGTCCGAATCGCCTCTGTCAGGGATTGCAGTTGAGACTGCAACTTTCCTGACTCTAAATCTTTCCCGTTGTCCATACCGCTGCTTCCTTTGAAATCTACAAGGCTTTTGTACCCAGCTTGAGTCTCGCCAGACTAATCGAGCTAGTCGCGATCGTCATTCGGGGCATATAGCAACGTAACTTAAGTAGGTTGACTTCAGCAATATTAATTTGCAGTCCAAGTCAGGAAAAGAGCACAACCCGTCGTAGGATGTGTATTGGGCTACGATCCGAAGGTTTTGAGAAATTCTAAGTTATTGGTTGATTTCACTGCACTAGCTCGACTTTTTGAGTCAAAGTCGGTAGTGGCTTTCGGACGGTTGGGGCCTGGCCTGCCCGTGAGCAATTATATTTTGCTCTAAGTAGGGTTTTTCTTAATATAATCCGATGTTGGATATTGAGGTTTGCCATGAAATATCGTGCTTTAATTGTGACACTTTTAGCATTTTGCATGAGTGTGCTGGTTGCTTGTTCTTCTGCTTCTGATACGGTGGCGACTACGGAGTTACTCACCTATGACCAGATTAGAGGTACTGGATTGGCAAATAACTGCCCAAGTTTGGCAGAAACTTCTCGTGGCTCGATCGCCGTCGAAGCAGGTGGCACCTATAAACTGACTGGTTTGTGCTTACAGCCCACCACTTATTTTGTTAAGGAAGAACCAACAAATAGACGCCAAGAAGCAGAATTTGTGCCTGGAAAATTGCTGACGCGGTTCACGTCGAGCATTGACCAAGTTCAAGGTACGCTCAAGGTCGGTACTGACGGAACTCTGACTTTTACAGAAGAAGATGGCTTGGACTTTCAAGCAATTACGATTCAGTTACCTGGTGGAGAACAAGTACCTTTCTTGTTTACCATTAAAGAGCTAGTTGCTAGTTCCGATCCAGGAGTGGTTGCGATCAATACTTCCACCGATTTGAAAGGAAATTTCAACGTTCCTTCTTACCGTAGCGCTGGCTTCTTAGACCCTAAAGGTCGCGGTGTTGCTACTGGCTACGACAATGCTGTAGCGCTTCCAGCTACTGACAATTCCAAACTCAAACGGTCTAATGTTAAGCTGGCTGACACCCGCACCAAGGCTGGTAAAATTTCTCTCCAAGTTGCGAAGGTAGACAACAGCACGGGGGAAGTTGCCGGTATTTTTGAGAGCACTCAGCCTTCTGATACTGATTTGGGAGCTAGACCTGCTTTGGATGTGAAAATTCGTGGTATCTTCTACGCTCGTATTGAGCCTTCTGTGTCCTAAGATTGGATTGAACGGTCGATCGCACTTTTAGTAGTTTCTTACCCTAAAGATACTACTTGTTATTCATCAGCCAACGGTCTTGAGTAATGTAGCTGAAGACTGTTGGCTAATGAATTTTAAATTGATTAAACTATTGCATTAAAACAATTTTTGAATTATAATAACTGGTAAAAGATTCAAAGCATAAAATCCTATTAGTAAAACTCTATCTGTAAAATTCTAGCTTCCGATGACCAGACCCAATCACAACACATTCTGGAATCTTAACAGGTGTGTCGGCTGTCACAGCTAAGCTGTTCGGCATTTAAACTCAAACGCTGTCGGTGCGTAGGGGCGAATGGCCATTCGCCCGTACAAGGTTTTCCCTTTCAGCGTAATGGTTCTAGCTGACGCACCCTACTAGCTTATCCAGTGCTAGGATTACATCAATTAAAAATAAATTTTTTAGACTAACTTGGAACTAGATATAAGGCAAAATCAGTCCTGTGTTCTATCAACCCTTACGCCACTATGCCTACCACAGCCACAAACGAACTAAAGAGCGAAAACTCGAAATTGTTGCGCGAGTACCAAAATTCTGGGTCCAATGAAGTCCGCAATCAGTTAGTGAAACTGAATATTGGACTGGCGAGAAAGGAAGTTCACCACTGGCTCAATCAGTGCGATGAAACCTACGACGACTTGCTACAAGTTGGGTGTATTGGCTTAATCAGAGCGATTGAGCGGTTTGATTTGTCGAAGGGACACGCATTTAGTTCCTTTGCAATTCCCTACATCCGGGGCGAAATTCAGCACTACCTCCGAGATAAAAGCCCTTCGGTACGATTTCCAAGACATTGGTTGTCCTTGGAGCGCAAATCTGTATCAGTCATCAAGGATTTACAAATGCAGTTTAACCGCAATCCTCAAGATTCTGAAGTAGCCGCAGTGCTGGAGATTTCTGTAGAAGAATGGCGAGAAATTAAGCTCGCCCGTCTCAATCGTGAACCTTTGAGTTTAGACGCGCCGGTTCAAGATGAAGATGATGGGGCTACTTGTCTGGGAGAATTGGTTCCAGATACTAAATATCGCAGTTTTCAGTTAGCCCAAGAAGACCAAATTCGTGTACAGCAAGCTTTGTCTCTGTTAGAAAAAAGGACTCGTGAGATATTGGAGTTTGTTTTTCTTTATGATTTGACGCAGAAGGAAACGGCTGAACGCTTGGGTATTAGTGCGGTGACTGTTTCTCGGCGTGTTAAGAAAGGGCTGGATTTGCTCAAAGAGATTATGACCAAACAACTTTAGTCAGTGGGCATTGGGCATTGGGCATTGGGCATGGGGCATTGGGCATGGGGCATTGGGCATGGGGCATTGGGCATTGGGCATTGGTTAGTCAACAGTCAACAGTCAACAGTCAACAGTCAACTAACCACGGACTACTAACTAATTTTTAGATGTGACGAACAAACTTATCTAGCCTTTCGAGAGCTTTTTTGATTGTGCCTAAATCGGTGGCGTAAGATAAGCGAATGTGGTCGTCTGCACCAAAAGCAATGCCGGGAATAACTGCTACTTGTTGCTGTTCTAATAAAGCGTCACAAAATTGTAGAGAATTCATTCCTGTTTTGCTGATATTGACAAACATATAGAAAGCGCCGTCGGGTTTGATGCAGCTAATTCGGGGGATAGCATCGAGTAATTGAAATATTACTTCACGCCGATCGGCAAAAGCGAGACGCATTTTTTCGACAGATTCTTGGCTGCTTTCCAAGGCTGCGATCGCACCGTACTGTGCAAAGGTACATACATTAGAGGTACTGTGTCCTTGAACGATGCTGGTAGCTTTGATTAATTCGATCGGTCCGGCCAAATAGCCAACTCGCCAGCCTGTCATGGCGTAAGCTTTGGCGAAACCGCTACTGATAATTGTGCGATCGAATATTTCTTGGCCCAGGGAACCGATGCTGACGTGTTGAGCACCGTCGTATATAATTTTTTCGTAAATTTCGTCAGAAACGACCAAGATATCTCGATCGACTATCACCTCTGCTAGGGCTTTGATTTCCGCTGGACTATACACCATTCCCGTCGGGTTAGATGGCGAATTCAGCACAAATAACTTGGTTTGGGGAGTAATGGCTTGACTCAGTTGTTCCGGGGTGATTTTATATCCCGTAGAAGCATCAGTCTGGACAATGACTGGCTTACCGCTGGCGAGTTTTACCATTTCTGGATAGCTTACCCAATAGGGAGCAGGGATAATTACCTCGTCTCCCGCCTCAATCAGAGCCATCATCAGATTGTAGAGGGAATGCTTGCCGCCGTTGCTGACGATGATATTCTCAGGTTGATAGTGGAGATTGTTGTCATTGCGGAGTTTGCGCGCGATCGCAGCTTTTAACTCCGGTTCCCCAGCCGCCGGGCCGTATTTAGTCTTGCCGCTGTCTAAAGCTTGCTTAGCCGCTGCTTTAATGTGTTCTGGGGTATCAAAATCAGGTTCTCCCGTACTCAAACTACAGACATCAATCCCCTCGGCTTTCATGGCTTTCGCCTTAGCTGCGATCGCTAAGGTGATGGAAGGAGGAACTTCGCCCACTCGTGCTGCCAATTTGATCATTGGATTTTAGATATTAGATTTTTGACTTTAGATCTTAGGGCGAAAAATCTTAATATTCAACCCTGTTGTTAGGAAATTATGACATTTCCTTCGGCAGTACGCAAAAGTTTAAGTAATTAAAAAATAAAAATTGAAAAAGCTATTGGTTTTAATTTTTATGATTCACTTTCTAATTTTTGACATTATTGGTGTAGGATTTTTGATGCCTCTTTACTCTCAACCCTGCTCTACAATATGGATCTCAAATCTCTGATTCGCGACATTCCTGATTTCCCGAAGCCGGGAATCATGTTTCGAGATATTACAACTTTGCTGCGAAACCCCCAAGGGCTGAGCTACACCATTGACAGTTTAGCCGAAAAGTGTTCTGAAATGTCTCCTGACTATATAGTTGGCATGGAATCGCGGGGCTTTATCTTTGGCACGCCTTTGGCTTATAAAATGGGAGTGGGCTTTGTTCCAGTCCGCAAGCCGGGGAAATTGCCTGGAGCAGTTTATTTCGCTGAGTACGAGTTGGAGTATGGTGTCGATCGCCTGGAAATGCACCAAGATGCGATGACACCGGGGAGTCGAGTCCTCATTGTAGACGATCTAATTGCCACTGGCGGAACGGCCGCAGCAACAGTTGAGTTGTTAGAACAAGCTGGCTGCGAACTGGTCGGTTTTGCCTTTGCGATCGAATTGCTAGCCTTGGGTGGTAGGCATAAATTGCCGGATGTGCCGATCGTGACATTGGTTGAGTATTAGTCAGTTGTCAGTTGACGGGTGACGGGTGACGGTTGACTGTTGACTGTTGACTGTTGCCGTACCCTGAGCGTAGTCGAAGGGTCAGTTGTCAGTAACCAATAATAACTAACCAATAACCAATAACAACTAACCAATAACAACTAACCAATAACAACTAACCAATAACAACCAACTATAGCCTTTCTCAGAAAGATGAGGTACGATCGAGAATTGGTAATAGGTAATTAGTAATTGGTAATGCCCGATGCCCGATGCCCGATGCCCGATGCCCGATGCCCGATGCCCCATTACCCTGTACCTCACCTAACTGAGAAAGGCTATAATAACAACCAACTAATAACCCTTCGACTACGCTCAGGGTACGGCAACTAACTAATCACAACTAACCAATCACAAATGACTATTAAATTGAACCAAAATTTACGAATATTTAGTTTTATATTTGGAGGCGAGACATTTATCTATGTTTTCAAGAGACTCTTGCAGGCTCTGTTAACGCTATTTTTAGCATCAATTCTTTGCTTTGCAATTATTGAACTTGCACCGGGAAATTACTTGGATACTTTGAGCCAAAATCCGAAGATTTCGCCAGAAACACTTAAACAACTAGAACAACAATTCGGCTTAGATAAACCTGCTTTTGTGCAGTATTGGCTGTGGTTGCAACAAATTGTAACGCGGGGGAATTTTGGTACGAGTTTTGTGTATCAGCGATCGGTGGCTTCTCTGCTGTGGGAACGGGTGCCGGCTACGCTATTAATGGCGATCGCCTCTTTGATTGTAACTTGGGCGATCGCGATTCCTTTGGGAATTATTGCCGCTGTCAATCAAAACCGAACAGCCGATCGCATTTTGCAAGTAGTCAGCTACACAGGACAAGGATTTCCCAGCTTTATCATGGCCTTGCTGCTGCTATTTTTCGCCCAGAATACATCGCCTCTATTTCCAGTAGGAGGAATGACCAGTATTGACCATGCAGACTTACCTTGGTGGGGTCAAATCATGGATTACGGCTGGCACTTAATTTTGCCCACAGTCGCCTTGAGTCTAACTGGTTTTGCAGGTTTACAAAGATTGATGCGGGGACAATTATTGGATGTACTGCGTCAAGATTACATCAGGACAGCGCGGGCGAAAGGTTTGCCGGAAAATCGAGTAATTTATATTCACGCTTTACGGAATGCGGTTAATCCATTGATTACGCTATTAGGTTTTGAGTTTGCTAGTTTGTTGAGTGGTGCATTTATTGCTGAACTGTTCTTTAATTGGCCTGGTTTGGGGAAACTGACTCTGGATGCTGTGAATAATCAAGATTTGTATTTAGTCATGGCGACTTTGATGATGGGTTCTGCGATGTTGATTATTGGTAATTTGTTGGCGGATTTGTTGCTGAAGGCGATCGATCCGAGGATTAAATTGGAAGATTTGAAATGAGAGAATTAACCATGAATCGCGATCCGGTTTCCATACCAGCCTTACCTCGGAGTCTTTCTTCACCAGAAACCTGGGGGTTTGGCTTTAGTGGGTTGCTTTTATGGTTAGGGACTGCGCCTGGGATGAATGCTGCGCTAGGTCCCCAGGCGATTTGGGTTTGGTTGCCGGGAACAATCATTGGCATGATGCTCAACCTGCAAGTTAAGCGGTTAGGAACCTATTTCCCAGATGTCGCTGGGGGCACCCCAAACTATACTACCCGCTTGCTCCACCATTTCCCAAACTTGGCTCGCTATGGGGCGATCGGCTACTTGCTCGGCTGGATATCTGTTCCACCCATGAATGCGATTATTCTGACCGATTTAATTAAGGTGAATCTGGCTCCACTGGGCATTACTTGTCCAGAAACCCTACTCAGAATTGGGTTTACCGTGCTACCCTTTATCGTTGCTTTTAGTGGAACTCGCACACTAGGCATTTTACACTCTTTCTTTGTATTTCCGGCGATCGGGTTTCTCCTCACCTTTTGTCTTCAAGGCATAGCTTGGTTAAGTTTGACTCCCGCTAGCCCAGGGCTACTGCCGGATCTGGGAGTAGGCATTTCTGCGATGGATTGGATGAAATGGTTCTTTATCGCCGTCTATGCGGTTTATGGTGGCGAGAGTGCTTCTGCCTTTGTGGCCGATAGCTACCAACCCCGCGTTACCCTCCGGTGCTTGCAGGTAATGACTGGATTGATTCCGATCGTCTATCTCGGTGGATCGTGGGTTTTAATGCGGTTAGCGACAGATCCTGGCTTAGGGGATAGCGCCTATCTTCATCTAGTGGCAGCTACCCAACCCTTCTGGGGCACCTTCGCCCCCGCCCTTGTCACTTTTCTGATTGCGTCAGGGTGTCTGCTGAGCTCTGCGACTGCTGTTTCTGTCAGTCCCCGGATTTTATATCAGTTGGCAAAAGATCGTTACTTACCACCGGTGTTTGCCGTGCTGTCTCCCCGAGGAGTGCTCGAACCCAGTTTGATTTTTACCCTTGGGCTGAGTCTCATTTGCCTGGGATGGGGCGATGTCGCACGGGTGGTGATGGTGACTGGTACAGGCTACCTGAGTTCGATGATGGCAATTCATTTAGGTGAGTGGGTCGGTCGGCGACGACCAGAAGCTCGATGGCCCTGGTGGTCCCTGGGTTTCTTTGGCATGGAAGCGACTGTGTTGGTGGTGGGCGGCTTGGCATGGGGCTACCAGGACTTAGCCATTGGCTTACTCTTACCTTGGCTGATTGGCATGGCGGGCACTCGATTACCTCGCCTGAATTTCTCCTTATTCCATCCCGATGGGTGGATGCAACGGTATCAAAGGTATCATCGGCAATCTCATACTGGCACAACAGATTGGTTGGCATTTCAGGTAACAATCTTAATTGGTTTAGTGTGCAGTGCGCTGAGCATTGGGTGGTGGGTGAGAGCGGGTTTAGATCGGGTGGGTGTGGGGCAATATGTGGCGTTGTTTAGCATTTTGTTAGTGACGGTGGCTTATGTGGGAGTGGCGATCGCCTGTTGGACCAGTCTGCCCCAAATTGCTGCTATTAATGAAGCGCGAGAGCAGGTGGAACGCACTCTGCTGGAGTTGCAACAGGCCCAAATGCAACTGGTTCAGGCAGAAAAAATGTCGAGTTTAGGGCAGTTAGTGGCTGGGGTCGCCCATGAAATCAATAACCCCGTTAATTTCATTCATGGCAATCTGAGGCCTTTGCGGGAGTATACCCAGAATCTGATGGCTCTCATTGAACTTTATCAGCAGCAGAACCCAAATACGTCCCCTGATATTCAAGCTATGGTGGATGACATCGATTTAGAATTTTTGCAGACAGACTTACCGAAAATACTGGATTCGATGAAGATGGGGACCGATCGCATTCGTCAGATTGTACTCTCATTACGCAACTTCTCCCGCCTTGAGGAAGCTGACTTGAAAACCGTCGATATTCACGAAGGGATTGACAGCACTCTCCTGATTTTGGGACATCGCCTCAAAGCCAAAGGCGATTTCCCAGAGATTAAGGTAATTAAGGATTACAACCTGCTCCTACCTTACGCTGAGTGCTACCCTGGACCACTCAACCAGGTGCTGATGAATATTCTGGCAAATGCGATCGATGCCCTCGAAGAAAGCGGTAGTGAGAAAACCTATGAGCAACTGGAAGCTAATCCGGGGGAGATTAGGATTCGCACGTCACCGATCGATGCTGAGTGGATAGAAATTGCGATCGCTGACAACGGTGTTGGTATGTCCGAACAGATTCAGCAACGCATTTTCGATCCGTTTTTTACCACCAAGCCTGTAGGAAAAGGGACTGGTATGGGGATGTCTATCAGTTATCAAATCATCACGGAAAAACATGGTGGTAAGCTCAAGTGTTTTTCTACGATCGGGAAAGGAACGGAGTTCGTGATTCAGATTCCCCTACGCCAACAAGTTATTCACTGAAAAATGGGACACTAGCAAGCATCCTAATTTGTTTTTTAAGCCTTGCTGTAAAGAATGAACAGTGGGTTCTGAGTCATCTCCTTTAAGGTTGGATCGGATTTTTTTACCGCAGAGAGCACAGAGAACACAGAGGAAGAGCAGAGTGAGAATTACTAATTACTAATTACTAATCAGTAATAACTTATGACACTCTGTTTAGATAAAACCCGGTTTCTTGGGCGGAGTCGATCGGTCCTATTTACTTTAACTAACTGAATTGCTGAGCATAATAACGAGCATAACGATCGCCTTTTTCGAGCAATTCCTCATGGGTACCCGACTCCACAACTCTCCCTTTTTCCAAAACTAAAATTCTGTCAGCCTTCCGCACAGTCGCCAAACGGTGAGCGATAATAAACACAGTCCTGTCTTGCATCAATCTTTCCAATGCTTCCTGTACCAAAGCTTCCGATTCCGAATCTAGAGCCGATGTCGCTTCATCGAGAATCAAAATTCGCGGATTCAACAACACCGCACGGGCGATCGCAATTCTTTGTTTTTGACCACCAGATAAGTTGACACCCCTTTCCCCAACCCAAGTTTGATAACCGTCGGGAAACTCACTAATAAATTGATGAGCGTTAGCAATTTCCGCCGCTTTTTCAACATCTTTCAGTTCATAATACGATCGCCCAAAAGCAATATTTTGAGCAATTGTCCCCGAAAATAAAATAGTTTCCTGCGGCACAATCCCGATTTGTCGCCGCAGCGTATTTAATGTCACATCTTGAACATCAATCCCATCAATTAAAACTTGTCCAGCTTGCGGATCATAAAATCTTGGTAACAAGTTTACTAAAGTAGTTTTCCCGGCACCGGATGCACCCACAAGGGCAATCATTTCTCCGGGAAGTGCCAGTAAACTCATATTTTGCAAAATGGGAACCCCCCCTTGCCCCCCCTTATCAAGGGGGGGTTGAGGCTCTTTTCCCCCCTTATAAAGGGGGGGTTGAGGCTCTTTTCCCCCCTTATCAATGGGGGATTGAGGCTCTTTTCCCCCCTTATCAATGGGGGATTGAGGCTCTTTTCCCCCTTTATAAAGGGGGGATTGAGGCTCTTTTCCCCCCTTATCAAGGGGGGATTGAGGGGGGTAAGCAAAATTAATATTGCGGTATTCGACTTTTCCGGTAACGTGGGGAAGTTCAAGCGCCCCCGGCTTTTCAACTACGGTTGGTAGAATTGCCAATAGTTCAAAAATGCGATCGCTAGAAGCCTCTCCCTGCTTGAAATCACCGTAATTAGCAGTAGTAGTTGCGATCGGATCGATCAAAAGAGCCGCTCCTGCGATATAACTAATAAACTGAGAACCAGTCAAATTACCCTGCTCAATTTGCCAACCTCCCAGCAAAAATAGCAAAATTATACTAACAGCTTCTGGAAAGCCAACTACAATAAATTGAAGCGCCTTGATGCGTTCTGATAAATACTTAGCGCGACGATTTTTTTCTGCTTCTTCCGCAAAACGAGCAATTTCATAATCTTCAGCCACAAATGCTTTAATTAAACGAATTCCACTAAATACTTCTGTCAGCAAAGAAGATAAATCAGAGATCCGATCTTGACTTTCCCGCGAGTATCTGAGCAATTTCTCGCCAAACCAGCTAATTAGTAATGCCATCAGCGGTATAATGATTAATGCACCTAAAGTTAATTGCCAGTTGAGATAAATCATATATCCCATGATCACAATTAGCTGTAAAATAGAAGGAATAAATTGATGGAAAAATTTATTTATAACTTCGCCAATGCGGTCAATATCTTCAGTTAATCGGTAGGATAAATCTCCCGTTTGGGCAGTTTCAAAGTAGCCGATATTGAGCTTTTGTAAGTGCGTATAAACTTTTTTGCGAATTTCTAAAGCAATAGTTAAAGCTGCTTTTGCCATTAGCGTATCTTGGCCGTACTGAATGATGCTACGAATCAGAAATATAATTGCACTGGCTGCGGCAAGTTTAGTGAATCCTTTAAAATCTCCAGTACCTACAAATTTTGATGCTGTTTCGCCAATCAGCCACGCCATTATCGGCCAAAATATAGTAAATCCGAGGGTGCAAACTAATGCTTTGGCGATGGTTCCTTTTTGCTGCTGGATGTAAGGTAAGATTTGCCAGTAAGTCGATCGCGTTTTCAAACTATTTTGCATCTGCAAGTTTTGGGTTGAGACATATAGCGGTTCTCAATAAGAGTGAAGTTAAAAATAGGTAGGTTGGGTTGAGGTAACGAAACCCAACTCTTGATTTTAAATCGAGTGTTGGGTTTCACTACCGCTCAACCCAACCTACTTCATCTATTTGATCAACGCTATATCTGAGTCAAAATATGATAGCAGCGATCGGGCAAAAATCAAAAATCAATCCTCACCGTCTGCATGAGTCGCCAATACTTTAGCCCCAGCCACAACTTCTCCCCGAAAGGTAGCCGACTTTCCCGGTTCAACCGTAACTGGTTGAGTAGCAATGAATCCATTATCTATGGAATTACCTAACTCATCCAAAACCTCATAGTTGACTTTGATATTCTTGACAAGTTTACAACCTTGATTGATGATTTGACCGCTTAAAAATTTACCATCATAATTTACGTTATTTATTGAAACTTTGGCGGCAATATTGGAACCGGCAATACAAGATTGGGAAGTTCTTGATGGTGTTTTATTTTCGCACAATTTGCCTAAATCCACTGTTTTGCCATCGGTAGTTCTCATGTAGCAAAATGGTTCGTCAATTTCTGAATTTTGAGCTAAAGGATTTGCAGTATTCGCCAGCAAAGATTTAGCTGATATCAGCGATGTTAGCAGAATTGATAAAGTTAGTATGAAATGTAAAATTTTCATTTCTTTTTCCAGAAAGATTGGGATTAAGAAATTAGGACACGGCACTGCCGTGTCCTCCGTAAGCTAGTAGGGTGCGTCAGCTAGAACCCTTACGCTGAAACGGAAAACATTGTACGGGCTCTCTTGCCATTCGCCCCTACTAGCTTAACGAGTGTTCAAAGCATTAGCAGAAGCTGTCAAACCCAAATCTTTCAAAATTTCTCCAGCCGCCCTTTGTCCAGTCTCACAACCGCCTTCCATAGAGCGTTGATTTTCCAGAGAAGTGTGCTCTCCCGCAAAATATAAATTACCAACTTGTTCGCCTTCAACGCCGTGCATTTGCGTCCATTGTCCGACTAAATAGCAGGAATAGGAACCTTTAAAATAACGTTCTCCAGACCAAAAAGCTCGCACAGCTTTACCCGATCGCAAATCTTTAACTCCAGGGAAAACTTTTTCAAATTGTCCCAAGAATTTTTGGGCTTGATCTTCAGGAATTCCACTACCGATCGCCAAACCCTGTCTACCTCCTGTAAAATTAGTAACTAAACCATTAATAGCAGGAGTAAAAGGCGTAGCTTCCCAACTATTTTGGAATCCTAAGTCGGTATAAACAGAAGCAGTCGATCGATAAAGATCCCGCCAAATGCGACTGCGGTAGCCCGTCACTAACTTAGAATTAGTACCATAACCCAATTGCTCGATCGCGCGCCGTTTCGATTGGGACAAAGGCACATTGATCTTAACGTCTCGCAGAGTGCTGAAAGGCAAAGTTAGCAAAACTCGCTCATAAGTGCGATCGAAGGTACTTTGGCCCGATCGCAAACTTACTCGATAGCGGCCATCCGGCAAAATGCTAATCGCTTCCAAAGCCGTCCCCGCTTCGATGGAACCAGACAATTGACCCGCTAAACTATTGACAATTTGACTGTTACCGCCCTCAATTTGATAGCGCTCATCACTGTCACCATACAACTCAAAACTTTCAGCCTTCGCACCAATTAAAAACAGCAAATTTAACGCCGATTGTTCGTCTGCATCTCTACCATATTCCGTAGTGTAAGCAATACGGAGCAACTGCTTGACAATTACGCTAGTCTCGGCACCTTCTACATATTCAGCGATCGAAAGATTGTCCAATTTTTCGGCAGTTTCCGTAAAATCTTGATAGTCAATGTTCTTTCCAATTGCCCGCAAATCCGCCCTAATCTTAGTAGCTAGCGGCGCAAAATCTGTGATTAATTGTTGCAGAGAATATCGCCGTCCCCCCAAAAAGAAAGTATCCTTCACCAATCCCCGTTGCGCTTCAACTAAGTCGATCGCCCGCAAACCCAATTCCGTCGCTAGGGAAATCAAAGTAGTATGGCCACTATCAATAAATTCTCCTCCCACATCCGCCGAAATCAGCGTTCCAGCCACCTTGGGCATAGTCCGTATCCGCCCCCCCACACGGTTAGTTGCCTCGATTATATCGGCACGTACACCCCGCTGACGCAAGCGATAGGCCGCCGTCAAACCCGCAATTCCCGCGCCCACAACCAAAATGGGCGATCGACCTTGCTGTTGAGCAAAAGCCCCCTCTCCCTCCCGCGTCAAAGTCGCAGCAGCCACCGCAGCCCCCGTCGCCAACCCCCCTTGTAGCAATCCGCGCCGAGATATGGGAAAATTGGAAGTGCGATCGTTCAGCATCTCCAGCAGTTCGTCAGCCGGAATACCCGTTGCCATTGATTTCTGGGCAATTATCGAAGCGCGGCGCAGCATTGCCATCAGTGCAGATTTAGCCATAATCTAGACACCCTCACAAAAATTTGATATGAACTGGATTATTGATTAAATTTGATTATCCACTTTCCAGGTTAAGTCTACATAGATTGTTGTAAAAATGCTAACTCTTAGAACACTTTTCGACCGCAAATTTTATCTCGAAAACAACCCCGATGTTGCCGTAGCAGTGGCTAGGGGTACTGTATCGAGCCCATTCGATCACTACCAAAAGATTGGGCAATTTGAAAATCGTGACCCCAATTCCCTGTTCGATGCCAGCTATTATTTAGAAACAAACACAGATGTAGCAGTATCAGCGCAAAAAAATAAATTTGCTGGTGCCGAGCACTTTATTGCCTATGGTCAATTTGAACGTCGCAGCCCTAACCCTTTATTCGATGTGAATTTTTACCTAAGCAGTAACCCAGACGTTCAAAGAGTCGTTCAAACCAATCAAGTTACAGCCTTTGAACACTTTCTGAGAATCGGTCAAACTGAAATTCGCAAGCCCAGTCCTTTCTTCGATCCTGAATTTTACTTAAACAAGTATCCGTTGGTAGCAGCAGCAGTCAGAAATGGTGTTGTCAAAAGTGCGATCGAGCACTATATTCAATTTGGTCAAGCAGAAGGGCTGTTAGGTACATTACCAGACATTGCTGATGATTTAACTGGTGCCACAAACCTGGATGTTCTCACAGGGACTCAAAATGTAGATAACTCTGTAAGTGCTGCTGAACCAACTGATATTTACAGTTTCATTTTAAATACTCCGAGCCTTTTTAGTGCAACTCTCGATGGTTTTAGTGCAGATATTGATCTAGAATTGATTCAGGATATTAACGGCAACGGCGCAGTCGGAGTCAGCGAGATTATTGCTTCGTCTAATAATTTAGGTACGGCTTCGGAACAGATTGTGAGTAATGGCGTTTTGCCTGCTGGCACTTATTTTGTGCGCGTTTCTCAATTTGAAGGTGATACAAATTATAACTTGAGATTGACATCGGCTCCTAGTTAGTGGTTATTGGGAATTGGGCATGGGGAATTGGGAATTGGGCATTGGGAATTGGGCATCGGGAATTGGGAATTGGGCATGGGGCATCGGGAATTGGGCATCGGGAATGGGGAATTGGGAATTGGGCATTGGGCATCGGGAATTGGTAATTACCAAGAGAGTGTTGGCGAATTCACATAGGGTTTCACCCCTCACCTTTGAAACCAGCACTCGCCGTGTTTTTCGCATAGATTTCGTAGGTTGGGTAGAGCGTCAGCGAAACCCAACACATTGTTTTAAAAGAGTTGGGTTTCTAATTACTTTGAAACCAGCACTCGCCGTGTTTCTCGCATAGATTTCGTAGGTTGGGTAGCCCTTCGACTCCGCTCAGGAACCGCGTCAGCGAAACCCAACACATTGTTTTAAAAGAGTTGGGTTTCGCAAAGCCTCAACCCAACCTACTAATTACTACTAATTACCGATTACAGATGCCCGATTCCCAATGCCCAATGCCCGATTCCCATGACTAATTAGTATTATCTGGTGTTCCGGGAGAAGGCATCGATTGAATAGGAGCCGGAGCTAAATTAGAGCGACTTTTGATTAAAGTAGTAGACACCAAAGTATAGCCCAAAACAGCAGGAAGTAGCATCGCACTCAGAAATACGATCGCGCCAGCCAGATTTGTCCCATTCAACATCGGACCATAATGGGTGCGGTAAGGGTCAAACGGTGGTAAATCTGGCCTCTGAGTATCCCGAAGCGCGATCGCACGTTTGAACCTCACCCGCCTATCATCCAGCTTTTCTAGCAAAATCCAGCCAAATTCCGCCTCTTCTCGACACAGCCTTTGAAAAATAGCAGGATTACGAAATAAATCGCTGCTAGCACGCACAATTTTATACTCCAAAACCGTACCATCAGCTATAGAATTGCCGTTTGATAGCGAATGATCTCGCCCAGCCAAATGTTCCTCTTGAGATTCGTACCGAGTCAAAACTTCCTCCTCCTCATCGCTTTTTTGCCTTCTAGCCAATTGCTCGCGGTTCACAAACTTCCCCGCGATGACAGACTCTAAACCAAGACTACCAACCATCAAACTCCAAATCAAAATTTCAACCATAGAAACACTTAGAAGTTAAAAATTCAAAACTAAGAAGATAGATTTGCTTGATTTTTGCAACTTTCAATCTTTACTTTTCAAATAGCCTTCCACCAAACAATCTGCACCCACCGTGCGCCAAGAAACTCGCTCTAAAGTTAAAGCATCAGTCATTTCAGCAAACCCCAAATCTCCCACGGGAGTTGGAGCCTCCGAGCCACCGACAATTTTAGGAGCAATAAAAGCCATAATTTTCTGTACCGCACCATCAGCAATTGCTTTTGCCGCCAGAGTGCCGCCACATTCCCAGAGTACAGACAGAAAAGATCGATCGTACAAATAAGTCATAACATTAGCCGGTGTCAGCGGCAATAACTCCACAACTTCCACCCCTTTTGCAATCAAAAATGCTTGAAACTCGCGATTAACCCCAGGCTCAGTCAACACCAAAGTAGGTGCAGAGGATGTTTCCCACAAACGAGCCGATTTCGGCAAATCCAGAGAGCGACTCATCACCACTCGCAGGGGATTATGGCGATCGGGTTGATGGCTCGTCAGTTGAGGATTATCCAGACGCACCGTATTTCCTCCCACAATCACCGCATCGCAGCCGACGCGCACGCTGTGTACTTCGCTCCTCGCCTCCTCGCCTGTTACCCAAGCGCTATGACCGGTACTGGTAGCAATTTTACCGTCTAAAGTCATCGCATATTTCAAAATTCCCAAAGGGCGGCGGTACAAAATCCGGTGTACAAAAGCCTCATTCAGTTTCTGACAAGCTTCCTCTTCTACCCCCGCCACAACTTCAATCCCAGCTTCTCGTAACCGAGCAAGTCCTGTTCCAGCTACCAAAGGATTCGGATCGACCATGCCAGCCACTACTTTTGCCACCTTAGCCTGAATCAGAGCTTCAGAACAGGGAGGAGTCCGTCCATAGTGGTTGCAGGGTTCCAGGTTGACGTAAACCGTCGCTCCGGCGGCGAGTTCCCCCGCTTCCCGGAGTGCAAAAACTTCGGCGTGAGGTTTGCCCGCACCTGGGTGAAAGCCTTCGCCAACAATTTTGCCGTCGCGGACAATTACAGCACCCACGAGGGGATTGGGAGCGGTTTGGCCGAGGGCGCGGCGGGCTAATTCTATGCAGCGGCGCATCATGGCTCGATCGAACTCTTGAATTTCTGCGCTATTTTCCAATTGTTTAGTTGAGTTGGCGATCGCACTAGCGTCCGTCGGAAAAGTTGCCATGAGATTTTGCTATGATATTTGATCTTGAGTGTATAGCTTTAACATTAGACATCTCCCATAATTATTGTGGAACAGGCATCCTGCCTGTTCTTGACAAGCTTTTTGGGAGATGTCTATTAAGGAACAAGAACAGGCGCTTAAGAAAAAATGACTCAGGACATGAAGCGGGAATTTGCCGATCGCCAAGAATTAATAGCCTACGTGCGCCAACAGTTCCCCGAAGCCGAGGCTAGAGACAGTCACGTATCCCCCACCCTAGGCGGGCGCAAAGCAGCCGAAACAGCGCTAAAACAAGTCGATCCCGCCAAGTACACCTCAACTCGCAACTTCCTCAACGGCGCGGTAACTCGCTTGTCGCCCTATTTACGTTACGGCGTTTTGAGCCTTGCAGAAGTGCGCGATATTGTCCTCGCCAAGGTGCTACACCAAGAAGACGTAGTGAAACTTATCAACGAGTTGGGTTGGCGAGATTATTGGCAACGACTTTATGCAGAATTGGGAAACGGGATTTGGCAAGACCAGGAACCCTACAAAACTGGCTACACTGCTTCACAATACAGCGAAACTATGCCCGAAGATATCATTGAGGGCATGACTGGTTTAGTTTGCATCGACAGTTTCAGTCGCGAGTTGCAGGAAACGGGTTATTTGCACAATCATCAGCGGATGTGGATGGCTGCTTATCTCGTACACTGGCGCAAGGTGCGTTGGCAAGCCGGAGCTCGCTGGTTTTTAGCACATTTGCTAGATGGAGATCCGGCGAGTAATAATCTTTCTTGGCAATGGGTAGCGAGCACTTTTAGTCACAAGGCTTACTTTTTTAATCGGGAGAATTTAGAACGTTATACTAAGGCAGTTTATTGTCGCGATTGTCCTCTATACGGACAATGCGATTTTGAGGGAAGTTACGAATATTTGGAAGCGAAGTTGTTTCCTTTAGGAGAAAAGGTCGATCGCACTGGCGGTTCCAAGAGTTGGAATCGTCCTAAAAAAGGTCGTTAATTAGTTATTAGTTAGTGGTTATTAGTTATTTGTTATTGGTTGACAATGCCCAATGCCCAATGCCCAATGCCCAATGCCCAATGCCCAATGCCCAATGCCCAATTCCCAATGCCCAATGCCCAATGCCCAATGCCCATTATGAACAATCCAATTATTTGGCTACACGGAGACTGTCTGAGTCCTGAAAGCCCTGCTTTCCAACTGCACCCGGAAGCTAAGGCGATTTGGGTTTGGGATGATGCCCTAATAGATGAATGGCAGTTGAGTCTCAAACGAATGGTGTTTATTTACGAATGTTTGCTGGAATTACCAGTCGTGATTCGGCGTGGCGATGTGGCTGCGGAAGTTCTGGCTTTTGCTAAAGAATCCGGGGCAAATCAAGTAGTGACAGCAGAAAGTCCGAGTCCTCGGTTTCAGGATATTTGTCTGGAAATTACGCGATCGCTCCCAGTAGAAATTTTGCCCCCAGAACCCTTTGTGCGCTACAATGGTTACATTGATTTAAAGCGTTTTTCCCGCTACTGGCGTGTTGCAGAAAAATACGTTTTTTAATGGGAAATTGGGCATGGGGCATGGGGCATCGGGCATGGGGCATAGGGCATCGGGCATAGGGCATTATTGACTGTTGAACGCTTAAGTGACAAGGTAGGAACAACACTACTCAAATTTTTGTCCAGTTTAAACAAAGCTCTCGACAGTAGCTCTGATACACTTTTAACAAACCATTGATTAAGGAGAATTTGTGAATAATCTATTTTCCAAGTCTACTTTCGCTTTAGTGAATCTTGTCGCCTTGGCTGTTTGTTGCACCGCCCTGTCTGTGAAAGCTGAAACTGGCAACTTGTCAGATGTGGCTACAACAGCCAGTTTGCAATCTCAAAACCTGGCTAGACTTTCCGATACTGCTGCAACAAAATCCCCTGAAGCCAATGTAGAAGCAACTGCTAATACACAAATTGATTCTATAAGTGCGCTAGAACTAGATCCCGCAGTCCAATCTGGGTTAGCAGCAGAACCAGTGGCTTCGCAACCAGCCGCCAACTCGCAAGCATCTGTTGTCGCACCAGAAAAGTCTGATGTCGCAAATTCGGAAATTACTGCAACTGAAAATATATCAATTGGTGCTGAGACTAAAAACTCGGAAGCAGTGCCTACTATTGCTGATGGTAGCGTTAAAGTGCAGCCAAGTGTGGAAATTGCTGCCGATCGCGATCGACCCACATCAACTGTTGCTAATGGCGATAACTCCGAACTGACAGCAGCGAATACTGAAAAAGAAGTCAAGACAGCAAAAGAAGTGTTAAGCAATCCAGTCAGCACTTCGGCATCAGCCTTGACAAACGAACCGACAACTGTCGCAAAATCGGAAACCACCTCAGCGCCAACTCAAAAAGTGGCTCAAGACAATAAAGTCAGACCCGGACGTTCCACCCGTTCTGGCCCCAGCTACATCGGGATTGGCGGTAATCTCGGTTTTGGCGGAGATACGGCCTTGGGCGACACCTCATTTGCGATTATCAGCAAAATTGGTTTGACGAGCAATTTCTCGGTGAGACCGACTGTTTTGTTCCGCGACAACGTAACTGTTTTGATTCCCGTTACCTACGATTTTGGATCGCAAAATGCAGTGGAAGTCAGTGATGATTTTGTGATTACTGCTGCTCCTTATGCGGGTGCTGGCGTGGCATTTTCTACGGGAGATAACAGCCGTTTTGGGTTCCTGATTTCGGGCGGCGTAGATGTGCCACTGTCGAGCAATTTTACAGCTACCGCCGGCCTGAATATTGGTTTTCTGGACGGTGCTGAAGTGGGATTGTTACTCGGTGTTGGTTATACATTTCCGAACATTGTCAGATAGTTTTACTGTTGACTGTTGACTGTTGACTGTTGACTGTTGACTGTTGACTGTTTGAACAATACCGATGCAACCGGATTTGATATAAATAGGAGGTTGGCTGTAGGATTGCAGCCAACTTTTTTTTGAGTTAGTAGAATAGATTTTATGCAAAACAGGCAAGATGCCTGTTCCACAATAGAAGCAGAATAGATTTTATGCAAAACAGGCAAGATGCTTGTTCCACAATAGAAGCAGAATAGATTTTCTGCAAAACAGGCAAGATGCCTGTTCCACAAAGAGTGAGTTTTCTTGTGGAACAGGCATCTTGCCTGTTGCTAAAATAGTACAAAATGTGAGCCCGATCGCACTTTTGAACAAAATCAACCCAAAAAGAACCATGACTAAAACAGAAATCTTAGCAGCACTCAAAAATCTGACACCAGAAGAACGCCTGGAAATCATCGAAACAGCCTCGCGGATGATGCGAGAAGAAATAGAAGAGAAGGTTCAGCGCAAAGCTGAGAGAAAGCGGAGACTTCGAGCCGCAGCAGAAGCAGCAGTGAATGATTATATGCCAGGAGGTGCGCTATACGATCTGTGGTCGCCTGATAGCGAACCGTATTTTGAATCTGAGGAAGAATACCTTAACGCAGGAGTAAAGGCCAATGCGTAGGGGTGAAATCTGGCTGGTGGCGCTTGAACCTACTGTCGGCGCAGAAATCGGCAAAACTCGTCCGGTAGTAATTGTCAGTGATGAAACAGTTGGAATTTTGCTACTCGAAGTTATTGTTCCCATCACGGACTGGAAACAGCGATACAGTGAGAGAAATTGGATGGTTCGACTAGAACCAAGTCGCGAAAACGGCTTGGCTAAACTCTCCGCCGCCGACACTTTTCAAGTCCGTTCTGTTTCCCAACAAAGATTTGTCCGACAGCTCGGAGTTCTATCCGATACAATTATGGCAGAGATTTCCGAAGCATTGGAAATTGTTCTGGATCTGGATTGAATAACTAGCCAACAGTGCACAAATAATGTTATTTATAAATAAATAGATTGTATGGCGCGATGGCCTTAAATGATTCCTATACAACTGACACTCAAAAATTTTCTCAGCTATCGCGAAGCTGCTTTAGACTTTCGCGGCTTGCACACCGCTTGCGTTTGCGGGCCTAATGGTGCTGGCAAATCTTCGCTCTTAGAGGCCATAACTTGGGCTGTTTGGGGCTGTTGTCGCAGCGATTCGGAAGATGAGATTATCCATATGGGCGAAATTGATGTTCGTGTTGATTTCACTTTTGCGACGGGCGGCCAAATTTACCGGGTGATTCGCAATCGCCGTCGGGGACAATCGGGGAGTTTGGAATTTCAAGTAGCAACAAACCCCCCCTTCCCCCCCCTTGGTAAGGGGGGGCCTGAAGAAGTGAATTCTTCCCTTGGTAAGGGAACGCCTGAAGAAGTGAATTCTTCTCCCCCCCTTAGTAAGGGGGGGCTGGGGGGGGTGAATTTTCGGACGCTGACTGACAAGGGTTTGAGAACAACTCAGCAAAAAATTCTCGAACATATTAAACTTGATTATGATACTTTTATCAACTCGGCGTATTTGCGACAAGGACGAGCTGATGAGTTTATGCTCAAAAAGCCGATCGAACGTAAGCAAGTTTTAGCCAATCTGCTTAAACTGGATCAGTACGATACTTTATCCGAACAAGCCAAGGATCAGTCTAGAGAATTTAAAGCTGAAGTCGAAGTGCTCAAACACAGTTTACAAACAACACAAGAGCAACTGCAACAAAAAGATGCGATCGCCACGGAGCAATCCCAATTGCAGCAAGCAACGACACAGCTTCAACAGCAACAACAAATTGATACAGCACACTTGCAGCAATTGCAACTCCAGCACCAAAATCGCCAAACTTGGCAAACACTCCTCGCCAGCCACCAGCAGCAACATACCAACATTTCTCAAGAATGCCGCCGTTTGCAGCAAGAACTCGCCGCAGCGAAACAGCAACAAAATGAGCTACAAGCTCTGCTGACACAAGAAAATGAAATAACAACAGGAATTACTTATTTCCATAACTTGCAAGCCACAGAAGAGACTCTGGCTGGTAAATTCAAGGCTCACCAACAAGCCCAAAATCAGCGATCGCAATTGCAAGAACAGCAGCGCCAAGAATTGAGTCTTTTGCAAGGCAAAATTCAGCAATTGCAAGCTCAATTAGATGTCTTAGAACAGGATGAGAAAGAGGTTTTACAAGTTCTGAAACAGCAGCCAGAGGTGGAAAAAGGACTGGTACAATTGCAAGCAGTCCGATCGCAACTCAACCAACTAGAACAACTGCAATTACAAGTTTCGCCCCTACTCCAACAGCAACAGCAGACGCAAACTAAGCTCGATCGCGCCCACGCTGGTTTAACCGCCCGATTGCAGGAAATTAATCGACAGTTACAAGTTCAGCAACACCAGCGACAGCCCCAATTGCAACGGGAAATCTCGGCAATTGCCGATCAAATTTTGCAGTTGGAAAACAAGCGAGTTTACCAGCAGCGAGTCCGCGAAAAAGGTCGAGAAAGACACAACTTTCTGGAAAACCTCCAAACCAAAAGCCGCGACTATCAAACAAGACTGACTGAAATCGACCAAAAACTGCAACTGCTACGGAAGGATGAATCCGAAAAAAGTGTAGAAGCATCTGTGAGAGTGGAAAGTAAAACTGTGAATTTTGCTGAAAATGAGCAATCTAATTCCCATTTAACTGTACGCGATGCTGATTTTGGGAATTGTCCTTTGTGCGATCGACCTTTAGACGAACACTACTGGAATTTGGTAGTCAAAAAACACCATAGCCAACAGCAGGAAATCTGGAACGAACTGTGGGTTGTGCGCGAACAGTTGGCCGTCTCCGAACGCGAAATACAAGTCCTCAGACACGAATTCCGCCAACTAGAAGCAGAATTAGCCCCTTACGAAGAATTGCGAGAACGGCGCGCCAATTTGCAGGCTCAGTTGGATGCCCTCGGAAAAGATGAAAACCGCTTGCAAAGTATGCGAAAAGATGCTGCGGAAATAGAGCGTTCTCTCCGTACTGGAGATTACGCATCCGATGAATATGCCCAACTCCAGGAAATAGAATTGCAACTGAAACAACTCAATTATAGCGATCGCAATTACTCCCTAGCTCGCAGCGAGGAAAAGCGCTTGCGGTGGGTAGAAATTCAGCAATCCAAAATCAAAGATGCTCAACAGAAACTCAATATAAATAACGCCCGCCGTCCCGAATTACAAAATCAATTAATTACATTTAAGCAGCAGTTAGAACAGCAGAAAGAACGTTCGGAAACACAGCAGCAAATTCTGTCTTTAGATAGATACATTGGCGAAGTTGGCTACAATTTGGAACAGCATGAACACGTCCGTAGCGAAATGCGCCGATCGCAATTTTGGATTGCTAGGGCCGAAAAACTGCGATCGGCAACTCAGCAGCACCCGCAAGTACAGCAGCGAGTCAATGAAATAGCCAGTTCGATTGCTGTACGCGATCGAGATTTGCAAGCTGTCAGCGCTCAACTTTCCGCCATGAGTAAGCAGTTGCAGGAAAATCCCGATCCCACAACGCGCATAAGTGCGATCGAACAACAAATCAACCGCCGTCGCCAACAGCTAGACCAACATTTGGGAAATCTCGGACGACTCGAACAACAACAGCAAAATCTGGAAGCATTACAAGTGCAGTTAATAGCTCAAAAGGAGCAAATGCAAGTTGCAAAACGTCAGCAGCGAGTTTATCAAGAGCTGGGTCAAGCCTTTGGCAAAAACGGTATTCAAGCCTTAATGATTGAAAATGTTTTGCCTCAACTCGAAGCCGAAACTAATCAAATATTATCCAGATTGAGCGCGAATCAATTGCACGTTCAATTTATCACTCAACGGGCGGCTGCTTCCAAAAAAGCAACTAAATTAATTGACACTTTAGACATCTTAATCGCCGATGCCCGCGGCACTCGTCCCTACGAAACTTACTCCGGCGGGGAAGCTTTTCGGATTAATTTTGCGATTCGGTTAGCCCTGGCGAGACTCTTATCTCAACGCGCGGGGACGGCTTTGCAAATGTTGATTATTGATGAGGGATTCGGGACTCAGGATGCGGAAGGATGCGATCGCCTGATTGCAGCAATTAATGCGATCGCCTCTGATTTCGCCTGCATTCTAACTGTCACCCATATGCCACACCTCAAAGAAGCTTTTCAAGCCAGAATAGAAGTGAACAAAACTGCCCAAGGTTCTTGTATCAGTTTATCAGTTTAGATAGAGGTGTTGTACCAATGTCAATCAGCCTTTTATGAACAGGCAAGATGCCTGTTCCACAATACAATTGATCTCTTGTGGAACAGGCATCTTGCCTGTTCTGTCGATGCCTGTTCCACAACACAATTAATCTCTTGTGGAACAGGCATCTTGCCTGTTCGATGCCTGTTCCACAACACAATTGATCTCTTGTGGAACAGGCATCTTGCCTGTTCTGTCAATGCCTGTTCCACAATACAATTGATCTCTTGTGGAACAGGCATCTTGCCTGTTCTGTCGATCGGCTATCAGATTGTGGTAAAAAAATATAAGGAGAACTCTGCGGTGTATCCGTGCACCAAAGCAGAGACCAGAATTCTAGATTGAAATTCCGGTGTGGGGAATGTGGCACAAGTCAAAAATATCTAACTTTCAATTCCCCCATAGTCCTCGGTTTGTGAGCGCTAGGGATCTTTGAATTCGCAGCCTAAAACGCTGAAATTAGCTGAAATTAATCGGAATCAGTGCTGCGTCATCCTAAATCCCCTATTCGCGAAGCAATTATGTTAAAAAAATTACCTTTGCCCTGGTCTCGCTACACTCCAGCGGGTTTGACGCTGACTTTGGGCATAGGATTGTCCGCACTGGCATTCGTCCTTGTCTGGAACTGGGAAAACGGGCGCTGGGACTATCAAACGAACCGTAGTATTGACGATATCTCGATCGCCCTCGAACGCCAAATCAACTCCGATTTAGACGCAGTTCTCGCCCTCAGCGACTACATGAAAGCCTTCCGCACAGTCGATAGATCTTCTTTTGCGCGATTTGTCGGCCGTCCCCTATCCGTCCACCCCAGTCTGCAAATTCTAGCTTGGGTACCCCGCGTTCCTAATCGCGATCGGGCAAACTACGAAGCCCAAAACAATCCCAACTTCCAGATTACAGAACTAAGCCCCCAAAGAAAACGAATCCAGGCCGGTCAGCGTTCCGAATATTTCCCCGCTTTATACGTCGAACCCGCAACAAACAACAAAACTATTGTTGGCTTCGACTTCGCCTCCCACCCAGAAATCCGCGCAGCACTCTCGCGCGGGCGGGATACTGGAGAAATGATTGTCACCGGCCAAATCGGTTTAATAGAAAATAATTCCTCAGAAGTGGATCTTTTAGCCATAGTCCCGATTTACACAAACAGCGCCAAACCAACTACCATCAAATCCCGTCGCGAATTGCTACAAGGATTTGTTGTGGGAGTATTTCGAGGCAAAGATATTTTCCAAACCTCTTTGAAAGGACGCAATACCGACTATCTGAATATTTATCTATCTAGCGAGGCTCCAGGCAAGCAAGAAGCATCCGTACTTTCAGCACGCACGTCCCCCCCCATTTTCAGAGACACGACAGCCAAAGGGCAAATTAACCAATTTTCAGTGCTGTTTAAATCCGCCAGCCAACAAGTGTTTTTAGCACCCGCCGATGTACCACAGGAAGTAAAGTTAAGCTGTCCGATTCTGCAAAATCCAGCCCCGGATTATACAGCTTGCAGAAGACTCCCCAAAATTAACGATCGCGAGTGGTCACTCTACGTCTCAGCAACGGCAGAAATTCGCAAAAGTCGTAAACATTGGCGTTCTTGGGGAACTCTCACGATGGGGATGCTGTGGACTCTGATTCCCGTGACTTATATGCTGACAGCTTTGAGTCGCACCGCCCAAATCGAAAAACTAGCCCAAGAAAGAGCTCGTCAAGCTTCCCAGTTACAGGATGCTTACCAACAGTTGGAAGCCGAACAAGCCAAGTCCGATCAACTGCTACTAAACGTGTTACCGGCCGCGATTGTCCAGCGTTTGAAGCGCAACGAAAAAAATATTGCCGAAAGTTTTGGGGAAGTAACCGTGATGTTTGCGGATATTGTCGGGTTTACAGAACTTTCATCAAGAATTTCAGCGACTGCGGTGGTGGAAGTGCTCAATGATATTTTTTCAGCTTTTGACCACTTAGCCGATCGCCACGGTTTAGAGAAAATTAAAACTATTGGTGATGCTTACATGGTAGTCGGTGGTTTGCCTACGCCCCGATCGGATCATGCCGAGGCGATCGCAGCAATGGCGATCGATATGCTACAAGAAATTCGCCGCCTCAGTTTAGACTATTCGGAACCTTTCAGCATTCGGATCGGCATTCACACAGGGCCCGTAGTAGCCGGAGTCATCGGCCTAAAAAAGTTTATTTACGACCTTTGGGGCGACACTGTAAATATTGCTTCACGCATGGAATCTCACGGGATTACTGGCTGTATTCAAGTCACCACAGAAACCTATGAGATATTAAAAGATAAGTACACTTTTCAGAAGCGCGGCGCTATTCAAATTAAAGGCAAAGGCTACATGATTACTTATTTGCTAACTGGCCCGAAATAATAGTTATTGGGCATTGGGCATTGGGCATTGGGCATTGGGCATTTATTATTTGTTATTTGTTATTTGT
>NZ_NXIB02000049.1 GCF_002412335.2 Tychonema bourrellyi FEM_GT703 | reverse complement strand
CCCCATCACCCCATCACCCCATCACCCCATCACCCCATCACCCCATCAACAAAAAATGAAGCCGCCCTGGTTAGGGGGGATCTAGGCCTAATCGTCGAAAAAAAGATCCCTTAGTCCTCGATCGAGGACTTCAGCTATTAGCCAGGAAATTTATCCCCTGGCGGACTTAAAAGGGCGAATGATGGGAATTGAACCCACGAATGGTGGTACCACAAACCACTGCCTTAACCACTTGGCTACACTCGCCGTGTTTTTTTCACTATAGCACCTAACCTTAGCATAGGTCTAGGGGTTTGGCAATTTTTTTTTAAATTTTTGTGAATTTCGGGCGATCGCCTGTATTCACCGTGCCTTCAATCCCATGCACTGTCTGACTTTAGCACAATTTTAGCGACTCCTGGCGACTACCCAATTGTCCAACCGCCAGGAGTCGCCACAAAGCAGCTCAGCCACAAGCCAGCGCCCCGATTTGGGCCAGCGCATAAAAATAGCGGAATCTCCAAGATGTTATAGTTATCAACATCCCGATCGACCATTAAGATCACATCCCTATTGAAATATTGAAATTGCGATCGACCTATTTATTAGTATCTCACGGCAGTCGCGACCCCCGACCGCAACTAGCCCTGGAAAATCTAGCTCAACTACTGTCTCAAAATTTACCAATTTTGAGCAATTCTGTGGCTTCCTCTGTTCCCGCAGTCGGAACCGCTACCTTAGAGTTGGGCGCGCCTTTGCACGAGCAAATTTGCCGTTTTGCCGAACATACCCTCTCCCTCGGATTGACAGAAGTCCAAATCTTACCCATATTTTTATTACCGGGAGTTCATGTCGCCGAAGACATTCCCGCCCAGGTAGAAATTGCCAAACAAACTCTTTCTTCCAAGCTAAAAATTGAATTGCAACCGCATTTGGGAACCCAAGAAGCAGGCTTAGCCAACTTGGTGAAAAATCAGATGCAAGAGGTGGCTTTTCTCCACAATTTACACTCGCCAAAATGGATTTTACTATCTCATGGTAGTCGCCGTCCGTCCGGCAACTCGACTGTTGAGGAGATAGCTAGCAAAGTCGGTGCACACGCAGCTTATTGGTCGGTAAAGCCGAGTTTGGAGGAACGAATTGATAGTTTAGTTCGTGATGGACAGCAGCAAATAGGAATAGTGCCATACTTCTTATTTAATGGAGGAATTACAGATGCGATCGCCAAAAAAGTCACAGAGTTAAAGCAGCAATTTCCCACAGCAGAAATTCATCTAGCAAATCCTCTAGGCGCAACTGTAGAATTAGCAGACTTAATTGGAGAGTTAATTCAAAAATGAACCGCAAAGACACACAAGAGGCAAAAGCACAAGCAGAAAAAGAGGTAAAAATGTCCGTTGGTAAAGTCTACTTGGTAGGTGCGGGGCCTGGAGATCCTGGTTTGATGACACTGAAGGGAAAAACTCTGTTAGAGTGTGCCGATGTCGTGATTTACGACGCTTTAGTTAGCCCTCAAATTTTGGAGTCAATCAACCCCCAAGCAGAACGAATTGATGCCGGGAAACGTCGCGGCCGCCATTCGCTAATACAGGACGAAACTACTCAATTATTGATCGAAAAAGCTCAAGATAATGCGATCGTTGTCCGTCTCAAAGGCGGAGATCCTTTTATCTTCGGCCGTGGTGGCGAAGAAATGGAAGATTTGGTCAAAGCTGGAGTTTCTGTCGAAGTCGTTCCCGGTGTAACTTCTGGGATTGCAGCGGCTGCTTATGCGGGAATTCCGTTAACACATCGATCGTACAGTTCGTCTGTCACTTTTGTCACCGGTCACGAATCAGCGGGAAAATATCGACCAGAGGTAAATTGGCAGGCGATCGCCCACGGCTCCGAAACCATTGTAATCTACATGGGGATTCACAATTTACCATACATCATCGGCCAGTTGACAGCAGCCGAATTGAGTGTCGAAACACCCATAGCTTTAGTGCGTTGGGGAACGCGGCCGGAACAGGAAGAATTAATCGGGACTTTGGCTACAATTGTAGAGCAAGTTGAAGTGACTGGATTTGCAGCACCTGCGATCGCGGTCATCGGAAATGTCGTCAATTTGCACGGTATATTGTCGGGATGTCGGCCTGTTTATCAGAATAATGATCCGTACTTTTGATGCAAAATCTTATACAGAATAACCCACCTTTCGCAGTCGGACATTGCCCGTACAAGACAAACGAGTTTTGCCCTTAACCGAAGTCCCAGAAGTACGTTCGCTCGGTGTTAAACCAGCATAGGCTGCTAATTGACGAGCATTATCGTAATCAGAAACCTCACCAATTTCAGTTGGGTTAGGGCGGGTTTTTACAGATTGTTTATTTCAGGCAATTATGGTTGGTGAACCCGCCCCTACGGGAATTATGTTGATGGATTCAAATTACCCCAAACCTCGAATAATCAAAAGCCGCCAACAACGGATCAGAATCACCCTTTTCAATCAAATCAGCCAACAACTTAGCTGTCACCGGAGCCAACAAAATACCATTACGATAATGCCCCGTCGCCAACGTCAAATTCTCCCAAGCACTAGCACCCAAAATCGGCAACTCATCAGGAGTAGCAGGTCGAAATCCCCACCAAAGCTCCAGCATCGGATAATTTTGCAATTCCCGATATAACTTAATAGCTCCCGTCAGCAAACTATTAATTCCCGCCGCCGTATTTCCAGGAGTAAAATCCACATTTTCGCTAGTCGCGCCAATAATAATCCTACCATCTTGACGCGGCACAATATAAATCCCAGTTCCGAATAAAACAGTTTGCAGCGGCTGACTAACCTCATAACTTTCAGGTACACAAACAGACAGCATTTGCCCTTTTCTAGGATAAACAGGAATATTTAATAACTTTTCAGACCAAGCGCCAGTCGCCAAAACATAACGATTAGCCTGCAATTTTCCCGCCGTTGTTTCAATCCCAAAAACTCGGTTTCCCTGCCGAATAATATCAGTAACACAACCTTGAATAATCTCAATTTTCAATTCTTTAATAGCAAATTGAAGCGTCCTAAACAAAGCCCGATTATCAACTTGAGCATCATCAGGATACCACCAACCGCCCATGACTTCTTCACCCAAACCCGACTGGTGTTGATGAATCGTATTTTTGTCCAACCATTCAGCATTAAGACTTGACAAACACGACTTTTCTTGACCATCAACATGATAGACTGGTGCGAGAATGCCCGATCGCCAATATCCCGTTTTCAATCCAGTAATAGCTTCCAGCTTGTCAACCCAGTCAGCATACAGAGCGCGACTTTGCAAGCACAAATCCAACATCGGACTAGGCGGAATTCTTTCAGCTTGGGGAGCCAACATTCCCGCAGCAGCCCTAGCAGTCGGCTGTTTAGCATCAACAGTCAGAACAGCGACAGATGCCCCTCGCAATTTCAGTTCAACTGCTAGGGAAAGACCGATAATTCCGCCGCCAATAATCAAAATATCTGTAGATGAATTCATTGACTTTTATATAGACTTTTAATTCTTGTGGAACAGGCATCTTGCCTGTTCAAAACTAGCTTGTCTGGAGATGTATATTCTTTTAAATTCCCGACTTATTCAAAAAGTCGGGAATCTGGTATTTGGTTCTTTAAGTCAGCTTACTTATCTGCCTTTCTTAACAAAAAATCTCGGCTTAGGGTTTCCAGACAGTTTCAGAGCCTTGACCCCAGAAACCGTCGTATTTTGTTACCTTAATATCGCCTAAAACTTGAGTTTGGCAGGACAAACGGCGGTTAGATGCGGGAGAATGCGGAGGGAGCGCAAGTCGGGTTGTTTCGCGCCACTGGGGTTCGGAAACTTCGCCCTCGACATTGACAGCACAGGTACCGCAAGTACCCAGCCCGTGGCAATTGATGATTGTAGCATTACCGTTGTAAAGATCGATACCGTTTTTGAGTAGAACTTCACGGAGATTGGCTCCGCGATCGCACTCAAATGTTTTTCCTTGTGCTTGTACCTTAACCACAGCAATTCACCCACTTAAATATATGTTAATTTTACTATAGATTGTGGCATTTATTGCAAGTAAACTCTTTTAATATGGTAATTCATAGATTAGCAACGTCAATTTATAATTCCCCATGACAAATCGGCTCTGGATCTACGATACCACACTGCGAGACGGTGCCCAGTGCGAGGGACTCTCCCTATCTCTCGAAGACAAACTGCGAATTGCTCGTCAGTTAGACAGTTTAGGAATTCCCTTTATCGAAGGTGGCTGGCCAGGGGCTAATCCTAAAGACGTACAATTTTTCTGGCGGCTCAAAGAACAGCCGCTAACTCAAGCAGAAGTTGTGGCTTTTTGTTCGACTAGGCGGCCGGGAACGACGGCGGCAAATGATGAAATGTTGCAGGCTATTTTGTCGGCTGGTACTCACTGGGTAACACTGTTTGGCAAGTCGTGGGATTTGCACGTTATTGAAGGTTTGAAGACGACTCTAGACGAAAATCTGGCGATGATTCAAGATACTATTGAATATTTGCGGAGTCAGGGAAGGCGCGTTATTTATGATGCTGAACACTGGTTTGATGGCTACAAGCACAATCGAGAATATGCTATTGAAACTTTGCAAGTTGCGGCGAAAGCTGGTGCTGAATGGTTGGTACTTTGCGATACAAATGGCGGCACTTTACCTCACGAAGTTAGTCAAGTTGTTCGCGATGTGGCAGGAATAATGGAAACTTGGGATATTTCTGAATCGGAAATTCACCCCCCCCAACCCCCCCTTGTCAAGGGGGGGAGAAAAGTTGCTCAATCTCCCATTGCTAACGAGGGGAGAAATTCTAAAATTCAACTGGGAATTCACACTCATAACGACTCTGGAGTTGCAGTTGCTAATGCTTTGGCTGCTGTCCAGGAGGGTGTGACAATGGTACAGGGAACTATTAACGGTTATGGCGAACGCTGTGGTAATGCTAATTTGTGTTCTTTGATTCCTAATTTTCAGCTCAAATTGGGTTATGATTGTATTCAAGATGAGCAATTAATCAAGTTAACTCAAGTTAGCCGATCGGTTAGTGAAATTGTCAATTTAGCTCCCGACGATCATGCTCCTTTTGTCGGTCTTTCGGCTTTTGCTCACAAGGGCGGAATTCATGTATCGGCTGTCGAGAAAAATCCCCTAACTTACGAACATTTGGAGCCGCAAAAAGTCGGGAATAATCGCCGAATTGTGATTTCGGATCAGTCGGGTTTAAGTAATGTTTTGGCTAAGGCTAAGACTTTTGGGATTGAGCTCGATCGCAAAGATCCAGCTTGTCGCCAAATTCTGGACAAATTGAAAAGTTTGGAAAGTCAGGGCTATCAATTTGAGGCGGCTGAGGCGAGTTTTGAATTGTTGATGCGGGAAGCTTTGGGAAAGCGACAGCCCTGGTTTGAAATTACAGGGTTTCAAGTTCACTGCGATAAGGTAGGTGAAGATTGTGCCGCTTTAGCAACGGTGAAATTGTCGGTAAACGGGACAAATATTTTGGAATGCGCGGAAGGAAACGGCCCGGTTTCGGCTTTGGATGCGGCTTTGCGGAAGGCTTTGGTGAATTTTTATCCGGCGATCGCCCATTTTTACCTAACAGATTACAAAGTACGGATTCTCGACGGCGGTGCGGGAACTTCTGCCAAAACTCGCGTGTTAGTTGAGTTTAGTAACGGTCAAGATCGTTGGACGACTGTTGGGGTTTCTGGTAATATTTTGGATGCTTCTTGTCAGGCTGTGGTTGAAGGTTTGGAGTATGGTTTGGTACTGGAAAATCAAGAGGCGATCGCCCTAGTTTGTAGGGTGCATTAACAATGATAAAATAGCAAACAAAAACCGGGCGGGCAGGGTGCATCGCCCCACAAGAAAAATCACTCTTTGTGGAACAGGCATCTTGCCTGTTCTGGATAATAGCTTAAAATGTGAGATGAAATAGAGGCGATCGTTCGGCAAAATATGCGGGAGTTGGTTTATGGCAAATAACTTATCAATTCCAGAAGATTATCATGATTTTCTGCGGGAACTTAAAGGACGTATTTTACAATCTCAAGTGCGGGCTGTACTTTCTGTTAACCGTGAATTAGTGTTGCTTTACTGGCAAATTGGACGGGATATTTTAAACCGCCAGCAGCAGCAAGGATGGGGAACAAAAGTTATAGATAATTTAGCTACTGACTTGCGAACAGCTTTTCCTGAGATGAAGGGTTTCTCATCTCGCAATCTCAAATATATGAGGAGTTTTGCGGAAACTTACCCGGATGAACAATTTGTGCAAGAGGTGCTTGCACAAATTACTTGGTATCACAATATCGCCTTAATGGAAAAGCTGAAATCGTCAGAGGAACGCCTGTGGTATGCACGACAGACTATCGAGCAAGGATGGAGTCGAAATGTATTAGTTCATCAGATAGAAAGCGGGCTGTATCGGCGACAAGGGAAAGCTGATACAAACTTCTCTCGGACTCTGCCTAATCCTCAATCAGAATTAGCGCAGCAACTGTTGAAAGATCCTTATAATTTTGACTTTATCAGTTTAAGCCAAGAAGCACAAGAGCGAGAATTAGAGAAAGCTCTAATCGATCGCATTCGCGACTTTTTGCTAGAGTTGGGAGTGGGTTTTGCTTTTGTCGGTAGTCAGTATCATCTGGAGGTGGAAGGGGAAGATTTTTATATTGATTTGTTATTTTATCACTTACATTTGCGGTGTTTTGTGGTAATTGATTTGAAGGTGGAAGCGTTTAAGCCAGAGTTTTCAGGGAAGATGAGTTTTTACGTTTCGGCGGTGGATGATTTGCTGAAACACCGGGATGATATGCCGACTATTGGGATGATTTTATGTAAAAATAAAAAGCAGAAGATCGTGGAATATGCTTTGCGGGATCTGAATAAGCCGATCGGCATTTCGACTTATCAATTGCGGGAGGCTTTGCCGGAACAGTTACAGGGGAGTTTGCCGACTGTTGAGCAGTTAGAAGCTGAGTTAGAGGCGGTAGAGATTGAAATTGAGGAGGAATGAGCAAAGGCGATTTCTAGATTAAACTATTTGATCGGTAGATCCATCTAAAAAAAACAAATACACAAATCCCCGACTTCTTTAAGAAGTCGGGGATTTAATACATTCTAACTTGCTTAAGGATGCAAAAACTCTAAATGATCTCCGGGAATCGATCGCAATCTCGCCGCCGATCCTTGCACCTTCAACCTGCCACGTTCTAACATGATAATCCAATCCGCGCGATCGATCACTCTTGGCCTGTGACTGATGAAAATCGTCGTTTTCCCGTGCCGATACATCAACAACTGCTCTAAAACCTCCGCTTCACTGGCGGGATCTAAGCCTGCGGTAGATTCATCTAAAATCAATATGGGCGGGTTGTTGACAATTGCGCGGGCGATCGCCAATCTTTGTCTTTGTCCACCAGAAATATTCGCTCCAAATTCCCCTAAAACAGTCTGGTATTTATCAGGTAATTGACTAATAAATTCATCCGCACCAGCAATTTTACAAGCTTTCACAATTAGTTCAAAGCTAATTTCTGGACTTCCTAAACGGAAATTATCGAGAATTGATCGACTCCAAAAATGCGCTTCTTGAGGAACCAAAACTACCTGCTGTCTGAGACTATCGAGAGACAAATCTTGTACATTATAATCACCAATTCTAATATTACCAGATTGCAGCGGATACAAACCAGCAATTACTTTTGCTAGTGTACTTTTGCCACAGCCAGAATAGCCGATCAAAGCAATTGCTTGACCGCCAGGAAAAGTGACCGAAAAGTTTTCCAGCAAGTCAAGTCTACCCGGATAGTGAAAACCAACACTCTTGCAAATAATATCGTCGCGATTCTGAATTTGTACAAAAGGTTTATTGGTATCGCTTTTGCTTTCCGGTTCAGCATCGATGACTTCCGAGAGCCTTTCAGTTGCTGTCTGGACGCGAGTCATTTCGTCACTAAATCCCACCAAGGAATTCACAAAATTAGTGACATTTTGACTCATGCTGATAAACGCTAGCAATTGACCGATACTCAATACCTTTTCAATTACTAAACCGCTACCAAGCCACAGCAGAGTAATACTACCAGCCGAGCCAACAAAACCAGAAAATATATTATTGAGAATGCCAATTTGTGTAGTCCGAAAAGTGAGATTAGCTAAGCGACCGAAACGAGTTTGAAATTCTTCCCAAAGTTGCTGGGTGCTGCCAGTAGTTTTCACGGTCAGTGCGCCTTTAAAGGTTTCCACTAAAACACCTTGAGTTTCGGATTCTAGCACAAGTAAGTTCCGCGTTTTTTGCTGCAATACGGGGAGAAAAATTATCGTAGAAACAGTCATCAACAAAGCAATGACTGTAGCTGCAAGTGTTAGTGTTTTGCTGTAAAAAAGCATGAAACAAAAAGAAACTACAGCTATAAAAAATTGACTTGGTAAGCTGATAGCGACTTGAGAAACTAATTGATTGATTTCTTGGATATCTTGTAATCTACTGATAACTTCGCCACTGCGTCTGCTTTCGTAAAAACTCAGAGGTAATCGCAGGAGTTTGCGCGCGAATTCCATCACGAATCCCAATTCTAAGCGCTGGGAAAACTGAGCGATTAAGTTTGACTGAACCAATCCTAAACTGCTGCTAAATAGGTTCATGACGATAACTGCGATCGCCACACTAGCCAAAAGTTGCGTATCGCCCCGCACCAAGATATCATCGGTGAGAATTTGCACTAGAAAAGGCGAAGAAATCGACAGCAAACCCAAGACCATATTGAGCAAAAATGCTTCCATTAAAATCTTGCGGTAAATGCCAATTCGCCGCATCCATCTCTGTAGGGAACTTGCGGATGCTTGACTATCACCTTGAGCAAAAAACCGTTCTGGATCGGGTTCCACCAGCAAGCACAGCCAATCTGTCCAAGATGCGGCTAATTCCTCTTTGGAAACATAGCGAATACCGACTCCTGGATCGGCAATTACATATTTTTTGCCCTGTTTTCCATACAAAACTACCCAGTGATAACCCTTCCAGTGAATAATCATCGGTAGAGGGGCATCATCGAGCTTGTCTAAAATTGCAGACGCTGCTCGTACCGATCGCGCATTTAGCCCGATCGCCTCAGCACCTTGTTTCAAACCCAGTAAAGTCGTCCCTTGTTGGCCCGTACCGACAAATTCTCGCAAACGGCTAATTGTCAAACTCTGACCATAAAATTTAGCGATCGTAGCCAGACAAGCCGCGCCACAATCTTCTTCGCTATGCTGGAGTACAACCTGATATTTCAGAGAATTATTTGTTTTTCCATAGAATGATATTCCCTGGAAAAATGGGATATTTTTTAGCATTTTGTAAAATGAGTAGAGCATAAAAGACAATACCCATCGCCAACTACCCAATCAGTAAAAAGCACCCATAAAATTGTGGGTGCTTTATTGATTCACATCGATATAGCAATCCTAAATCATTTGTGAATTTCTTACTCCCTCCCCTTAGCAAGGGGAGGGTTGGGGTGGGGTAAAAAACTTACGACTCATTTAGGATTGCTATAGCTCAGATTTGAGAGAACTAAACTTTACCAGTAGCTCACTACGGCTCTCAAAGTACCATTACAATTCCGGCGGTACACAATGTGACGGCGCGGACGGTAACTGTCGTATCTCGAAGAATAGTAGCGGCGTCGGTAGCAAGCACCGTTGACGCTGGCAGATTCTTGGGCGGTGATTTCAGTAAACAGTGATGTGTCTTTTATTTGTTGCATGATTGACTCCTTTTTAGTTGAGAGAATTGGACAAAAATTAGAAATTTTAGAAGAATTCTAGAGCATCGTTTAAACTTGGAGAGCTGAATTTACAGCACCCAAATTTATTAGTATCTCCATGCCACTTCTTAGTTGTAGTAGTAGTAGCGACGATACGACACATTCTGTATGTAGCCATAAGTAGGGCGGCCATCGAAGTAGGGACTGTAGCTGTAGTTATTGCAGTTGCTACGACTGCTGATATCACGATAACGGTGAGCACCGTTGACGCTGGCAGATTCTTGGGCGGTGATTTCAGTAAACAGTGAGGTGTCTTTAGTTTCTGGCATAATTGACTCCGTTTTTGTTGATAAAACTGGACAACAATTAGAATTTTTGTAAGAATTCTAGTGTTGCTTAACTACCAATATATGTTTCTCTAGTGGCTGGAGTTCTCCGGAATATTACGGAGAAATTTTGAAAATTTACCGATCGCCCAATTTGACACTGATCGCTAAACCACTAGAGTTTTGTACGGACGAGCGCGACTCGGATCGTACATATAAAGTTGGCTAGAAGGTGGCACAAAAAATAGCATATTGATGCCCTCACTACTGCCGTTAATGTTGATATCACTGTTGATATCGCTGTTGATATCACTGATACCGTTGGTGATACCACCACCGCTGACAGTGGCAGACTCTGCATCCGTTATTTCTGTGAACAGTGAGTCTTGGTGGTTTTTCGTCATACCGAACTCCTTTAAAATGTAATTTAGATATTCAATACTTACGTGTGACGATAATAGAACCCGGTTTTTTGAGTCAAATGGAGATTCGAGGCAAGTTTGCTGACTAATCCTGGGGATTTGTACGGATTGTTAGCTGTACCCTGCGAATTTTGATTGAGACTTCTAAACAGATCCGCCTTATCCGGAAAACTAACAATAAAATCGCATCTACTTCTTCCTTCTTCCTTCTTCCTTCTTCCCGTTACCCCCTTGCCGCCATGCCTCCTATTCCCGAACCCACACCCGCTGAAACTCTTCAGAACGACCAATTTTTGCCTCCTGTCAGCCGTTGGACGACTTTGGGGGGAATTTTGATGGTGGCGACTTTTGGGGGCGCGATCGCCCTCGCTAGTGTCACTAAATACAGTGCTACAGTCAAAGCAGACGCGATCGTCCGTCCCGCAGGAGAGGTGCGCGTTGTGCAAGCTGCAACAGAAGGAACCGTCGAAAGCATTGCTGTGAGCGAAAATCAGATAGTTAAGGCTGGAGATGCGATCGCAGTTGTGGATGCTTCCAGCTTAGGAAATCAAAAAAAGCAGTTACAAGAAACCGTCTCTGCGTCTCAGACAGCAGCAGAGCAAATCAACCAACAACTGCGCGACTTGGAAAATCAAATTTTAGCCAGCGCCCAATTTCAGACAATTCCAGGTGAAAGTTCCGCACAAAAAGAATTAGTCGAATCTGCTGTGGTAAAATTAGCAACATCATTGCCAGATGTAGCCGAGCGACTGGGTAGAAGTCGGCGGGTTTTGCTGGTGAAGCGATCGTCCATTCAACAACAATTAATTCAATCGAAAAAAGAATTAACTCAGATTGATTTAAAACTGCAAAATAGCGTCATCCGCGCACCAGCAGATGGTACAATTCTGAAATTAGAATTAAAATATCCCGGTCAAACGGTGCAAGCAGGAAGTGCGATCGCCCAAATCGTCCCCAGCGACGTACCCCTGGTAGTCAAAGCCAAAGTAACATCCCAAGACATCGCCCGCATCCAAATTGGCCAACCTGTACAAATGAGAATTTCCGCCCTTCCCTTCCCCGACTACGGCACATTGAAAGGCACTGTCAGCGAAATTGCCCCAGATGCGATCGCCACTCAAAACCCCAATAATAATTTAGGTACAGCTTATTACGAAGTTGCCATTAAACCGGATAAAACTTATCTAACCAGACTCGAATCTACCAGCGATCAAGCATTCGGAACTCCCCAAGCAAATATCCCACGCCAATATTCTATTCAATCAGGAATGGAAGGAAGAGCTGATATTATTACTGGTCAAGAAACTGTTTTAACATTTGTTTTGCGGAAGGCAAGGTTGCTGACAGATATGTAATTAGTCATTAGTTATTTTGAGACGGCGGTTGAAACCGCACACTCTTCAACCCGCGAAGGCGGGTTTTGTTTGTGTAGACGCGGTTTCAACCGCCGAGTATAATCTTTGTTTATGTAGACGCGGTTTCAACCGCCGAGTCTTATTTTGTTTATGTATACCCGGTTTCAACCGCCGAGCTTATGTCTATACTAAATACATAACATCGATCGCAAATATGAAAATCAACGATAAACTCAAGACCATCCTAACTCAATTGCGATCGCAATTCGAGCAACTTTACGGCGATCGTCTCACCCAAATGGTACTCTACGGTTCCCAAGCGCGGGGCGACGCAGATCCCGACTCAGATATTGATGTTTTGGTGGTTCTCAAAGGGCAAGTCAATCCCGGCGAAGAAATCAAAAGAATCAGCCATATTCGGGCTGACTTGTCTCTCCAAAATGATGAAGTGATTAGCTGTTTGTTTATGGACGAAAATCGGTTTGTGAACTACAACGGGCCTTTATTGAGGAACATTCGTAAAGAGGGAATAGCTTTATGAAACCCGAACAATTAGAATTAATCCAGAAATCTCGCGAAAGCATCAGTGCGGCAAGATTACTGCTAGATAATGGCTTTCCTGGCTATGCCGCTGCTCGCGCTTATTATGCTATGTTTTACATTGCTGAGGCATTTTTAGATGGTGAAAGAATGTCTTTTTCTAAACATTCCGCAGTAATTGGAGCTTTTGGTCGAGAATTTGCCCGTACAGGAAGAGTTCCTGCTGAATTTCACAGATTTTTAATTGATGCTCAAGATTTGCGAAATAGTGGAGATTACGGAGGAATCGATACTGTTACAGTCGAGCAAGCTGCGGAACAAATTAACTGTGCTGAAGAATTTCTCAAATTGGCTCAAAATTTAATTGGAACTCTGCCGCCACCCTAAATACCAATGCTGAAAATGCGATCGCTAATATCAATATAAATTTTCCCTCGCTGAATGCTCATAGTGCTTCTAAACCATCCATTTCTGCCACAATAAACTCTCGATTGATAGCAGCAATCTCAACTTGAATATCTGGATCGTTGGCCATTTCTGCTATCTCTGCTTCCAGGTATTTAGCATTAGCGAGTTTATTAGCTATGTAAGTTTTCTCCCGCACTCGGCAAGCGATACGTTCCAGCAGCCAAAGTTGTTCTTCTATCGACAGGGAACTAATAGAACGTTCAATTTCTACTAAAGTTTGTGAAATCATTTTAGTTTCCTCTTGTTTTTTGCCCCATCGCAAATCATCGAGATTTGTTTGAATGAGACCGGGCCCATTCCGAATAGATTCATTATGGCGATCGCTTACTTATCTTGTATCTATATTATACGACATAGTGGCGTAGCAGCTTACGACTCACACTCCAACGACTCCAGACGATTCAGCAAGTCGGGTTTCCCCCTTGTTTTTCCCCGAGAAAGAATGTAAAATTCTAAAAACATGGGTTGTAAGCAATGAACGAAGCGCGCCGCGAAGCTTATCTGAATCTGATTCAATCGCTACTAAATTGCCCCAGCGGGGAAATAAACCAAACTTTGCAGGCTAACTCTGAGTTAGTTGATGCGGGGTTGGTGCAGGTAATGCAAGTGGTGGCAGAAAATGAACGCGCAGAAGGCAATGAGAATGCAGCGGATTTTTTAACGAGTTTGGCAATATATATCGTTGAGGTAGTGGAATCGCCCTCTGCTAATTCTCAGTTAGAATTTTTACTGCAAGTGTTGCGGGTAACGGCAGAAAGTGGCGGCGATCATAATGTAATTCATCCCCTCCTACGGGATAATCTCAACTTAATTAATGATAATTTTGCTGTGTTTTTGCGAAATTGGGTGAGGGAAGCTTTGCCAAACTTAGATAGCCAAGAGCAGATTTCTCTCATAGCTATTGTTGCCACTTTTAGCGATGTAATCGGGCAATTTCCTTTAGGCAGCAGGGCGAGTAATTTGGAAATTGCCATTGCAGGTTATGAAATTGCCCTGAATGTTTATACCCGTCAAGAATATGCTGAATATTGGGCTCAGACTCAACATAATTTGGGGAATTCCTATAGCGACAGAATCAGAGGGGAAAAAGCGGAGAATCTAGAAATAGCTATCACTGCTTTTCTAGCAGCTTTGTCAGTTTACGCCCGCAAGGCATTTTCCTTTGAATGGGCAATGACTCAAAATAGTTTGGGGCTTACCTACCGCGACAGAATCAAAGGCGAAAAAGCACATAATCTAGAAATGGCGATCGCTGCTTATCGGGAAGCTTTGTTAGTTCTTACCCCCAAGGCATTTCCCGTTGAATGGGCAATGACTCAAAATAATGTGGGGCTTGCCTACTTCGACAGAATCAGAGGCGAAAAAGCACATAATCTAGAAATGGCGATCGCTGCTTATCAGGAAGCTTTATCAGTTGACACCCGCAAGGCATTTCCTCAACATTGGGCAATAACTCAAAATAATTTGGGGCTTGCCTATACCGCTAGAATCAGAGGCGAAAAGGCGGATAATCTAGAAATGGCAATCGCAGTTTTTCAGGCATCATTGGCAGTTATTAACCGCAAGGCATTTCCTCAAGATTGGGCAATGACTCAAAATAGTTTGGCCGGTGCTTACCGCCACAGAATCAGAGGCGAAAAAGCGGATAATTTAGAAAAAGCAATTTCTGCTTATCGAGCAGCTTTGTCAGTTCGCACCCGCGAGGCCTTTCCTCAAGGTTGGGCAGATAGTCAAAATGATTTGGGGAATGCCTACGGCGACAGAATCAGAGGCGAAAAAGCAGAGAATTTAGAAATGGCGATTTCCGCTTATCGAGCAGCTTTGTCAGTTCGCACCCGCAAGGCATTTCCTGAAGATTGGGCAATGACTCAAAATAATTTGGGGCTTGCCTACATCAATAGAATCAGAGGCGAAACGGCAGATAATCTAGAAATGGCAATTTCTGCCGTTCAAGCAGCTTTGTCAGTTTACACCCGTGAGGCATTTCCGATAAATCATGCTCAAACCTTATATAATCTCGGACGTGCCTACGGGCTTAATTCCCAACTCCCAGAAGCTTACAATACTCTTAACACCGCTATTAATACAGTCGAATCAATGCGGAGTGAAATCATTATCGGCGGCGAAGCAGACAGACAGAAATTAGCTGAAGAATACAATAAAATTTATCAGGTAATGGTAGAAGTTTGCGTAGTAATGGAAAACAAAACTGCCGCCCTAGAATACATAGAACGTACCAAAACCAGAAACCTAGTAGAATTGTTTCACAATGCCCGCAGCCTCCCGCAAAATGTACAGCGGATTAGTTTTCAAGAAATTCGCAGTCTGTTAGGTGAAGATGAGGCAATTTTGGAGTGGTACATTAGCCAAAAAAGCTTGAAAGTTTTTATTATTACCCGCAACTCCACCCAACCCGATGTCTGGGAATCTTCACTTGAAGACTTGCAAGCATTAGAAAAGTTTCAGCAGGAGTATATCGATGACTACATCAATCACCCTGATAACTGGAGAAATCAGCTAGAAACCCGCCTGGAAAAATTAGCTAAAATCTTGCACATCGATAAAATAATTTCTCACCTCCCGAAAAAATGCCAGCGATTGATATTAGTTCCCTTCCGATATTTGCACTTGTTGCCACTTCACGCATTAACCAGCCGAAGGCTAAGGCAGAATGTAGAAGAAACTGGAACTCTCCTCGAACTTTTCCCAGGCGGTGTGAGATATACTCCCAGTTGTCAGCTATTACAATTATCTCAGCGGGTAAATCCGACTGGGGAAGAGTCATCACCCACAAGATTGTTTGCCATTCAAAACCCGACAGAAGATTTAGACTTCACCGATATCGAAGTTGAAGCAATTGCCAAATCCTTTAATCCTGCCGAAGTATTGATTCGGGAAAAGGCAAGCAAGACAGGATTGCAGCAACAGCTTAAAGCGTTGCAGAATGCCGACATCGCTCACTTTTCCTGTCACGGCTTTTTCTATTTTCTCGACCCCCGCAAATCAGCTTTAATCTTAGCTGGCGCGAAAATTGCCACCGATAATGTTGACTCGGATAACAAAAGTTATATTCGTTTATCCGAAGACGAATTGTTGGACATTGAAAAATGTCTGACGCTGGAAGAAATCTTTGATTTGCCACTGAGTAAGTGCAGTTTAGTTACGCTTTCCGCCTGCGAAACTGGGTTAACGGATATTGGAGATACCACTGATGAGTATATCGGATTGCCTAGCGGTTTTTTGTACGCCGGAACCACGAATGTGATTAGCACGTTGTGGGCTGTCAATGACGTATCTACTGCGATTTTGATGATAAGATTTTATGAGCTTTTCCTGTCTGAAACTCGCCCGCCGGTGGCGATTGCTTTGCGGGAGTCTCAGTTGTGGCTGCGGGATGCAACGGTGCAAGATTTGGTAGATTGGGTTGCAGGTTGTAAATTAATTTCAGATGAAAGGAAAGAGGAGATGCAAAATTCTATTGAATTTGGTAAAAAACCAGCAGACAAACGTTATCAATCTCCCCACTTCTGGGCGGCTTTTTGTGCGATTGGGCAATAGATATTTGTAGGGAAACGGCACTGCCGTGTCCTTGCCATGTAATAATGCAATGTCCCGACCATTGAACGATTTCGTGACACCACAATCAGGACAAGGCACTGCCGTTTCCCTACCATTTAATAATGCAATGTCCCGACTATTTAACAATTTCGTCACACGGCAATCAGGAAATGGCAATGCCGTTTCCTTTGTGAATATGGTAAAATGACAAAATCATAACTTACAAAACGTAAATCAACCCATGAAACCAGAAAAAATCATTGCTTCATTTCTAGTAGTCTTGAAAACCAGTCCCAATTTATTTACCGAAGCGGCCACAGAAGCAATGAAAGCCCTTGAAAAAGATATTATGGCTGCGGAAAATGAATCCAACCAAGCAATTTCTAAGATACTGAGCAATTGGTGTATCGACTATCCCGAAGTTACAAAAGCATTGGAATCTGTCGCCACCAGGAGCAAAGCTATCCCTAAAGCCAGCCAGCCGCAAGGAGATGAAAATATTTCAGAAAATCAATTTCCCCGCCTATTTCCACGCCTGCTAGAATCTTTAGAAAAGCGGATAAAATCTGAGAAGCCTGAAAATTCATGAGTGAAATTGAAAAAGTTTTAAATCCTAATGTCTACGCTTTTGCCTTTCACCTAATCGGCGACGCTAGCGGCAAAGATAATCCTCTCTGGAATTGGGGCGATGATTTTTTAGAAAGCTTTACCTCTGAAAAACTCAAACCGAAACTCAATTTTTCTGAAGAATCATCTAATTTTAGGGTTGATTTGTTGCCAGAAATCAGCTTAGGTTTTAATACTAAAGTCAGCTACAATGAAACTAAATTAGATGTCAGCGGATTTGCTAAACCCATCAAAATAGGAGACAGCTATGCCCTGTGGTTGAATGTCGGTTTCCCCGATAGTTTTGTAGGGGAAGTTTCCCCACAATGGCTGAGTACATTTAACCCCGGAAATTTATTAGGAATCGTTACCGGGGAAGAGTTTATAGGTGAAACAATTCTAATCACTGCTAAATTACCCCCGCAACCACAACCACCAAGTCTCGACAACCTCCAATCTCTAGCTGACAAATGCTGTAACGCTTTACTTCCCGAAAAATATCGCCCTCCTTTTAACCGCGCCGGCGAGTTATTTGGGAGTCCGATTTTTGAGTACGGTTTAATCAAGCAAACTGCTAATTATCGACATTTGCTTGTCTGGTTTCCCAACAGCGAAGCATCCGAAGATAAGCTTGGTACTTACCAGCAAGAAATAATAGACTTGTTTTACTACCGCAATAAAATCATTAAAGCTTTTCACAACAGCAGGCAAATTCACCGCATACTGTTGGATTTTTACAGACAAGTGGAGGATAATGTTAATTGCTTGCAGCAGCGAATAGATGAACTAGGCAGCGATTTAACTACCGAAAATTTACAGGAGTTTAAGGAGGAATTGAAAAAGCTACTGAAAACAGCACTGACTTACACTCAAGGGCTGACAAAATTAGAAGATTATGACAATACAATTGCGATAAATCTTAACAATTATGATGAGAAATTCGCTCAAATATATGCTAAAGTAGAAAGCGATAAGGAAGAACCATCTATATTAAATCACTTCAGTAGAAAAACGGCTCCTTATATGCGATCGCAAATAGCAGGCGACTTAGGATATTTCCGACACGGCACAAACTTAATCGACCAGGCGATCGCCTCAATTCGCGGCATAGTAGAAATAGAACAAGCCAGGAGCGATCGCACCAACCAAATCGAACTCCGCAAGAGCGAACTAGGAGAGAAAAATCGGGACGATCGCCTACAAAGCACAGTACAGGCGATCGGCGTCGGTTTAGCAGCCGGAGGAATTGCAGCATCCAGCGGCACAGACGAAGTATTCCAGACAGTCCAAAACTATAAAATTCCTGTTTTAATGCAGTTGCATCCCTTTCTATTTTCGTTTGCCTTGAGTTTTGCGATCGCCCTTTTCGCAGCTAGCATCACTTGGTGGCGCACTAAACCAAAAAACAGTTGACAGGGATATTTTTCAGACTGTAATTTAAACATATTTATAAAAACAATCCGCCTTAAATACCCCATTTATTCTTCAGTCCGCGCAGGCGGACTTCGTTTGTGTAGACGCGGTTTCAACCGCCGAGTTATATTTGACTTAGATCGAGATAACGTGTCAATATAGGAATGTGACTTCAATTCTCCTCTTTCCTCATGGTCAAACAGCGCGTTCTTTCAGGAGTGCAGCCAACAGGCAATATGCACCTAGGCAATTATCTCGGTGCCATTCGCAACTGGGTAGAAGGTCAAAATCAATACGAAAACTACTTTTGCGTAGTCGATTTGCACGCAATTACCGCACCGCACAATCCAGCAACCCTAGCCTCAGACACTTACACCATCGCCGCCCTCTATTTAGCTTGTGGCATCGATTTGGAACATTCAACTATTTTCGTGCAATCCCACGTCTCGGCGCACACAGAATTAGCATGGTTGCTCAACTGCATTACGCCGATTAACTGGCTCGAAGATATGATTCAGTTTAAAGAAAAAGCAGTTAAACAAGGCGAAAATGTTAATGCTGGATTGCTTAACTATCCCGTATTGATGGCAGCAGATATTTTGCTTTATGATGCCGATAAAGTGCCGGTGGGAGAAGACCAAAAACAGCATTTGGAACTCACTCGCGATTTGGTAAATAGATTAAATCACCAATTTGGTACACCAGAAAACCCAGTTCTAAAACTTCCTGAACCGTTGATTTTGACCGATGGTGCAAGGGTGATGAGTTTGACAGATGGCACTCGCAAGATGTCCAAATCTGATCCTTCCGAACTAAGTCGAATTAATATGTTAGATTCACCAGATACGATCGCCAAAAAAATCAAGCGCTGCAAAACTGATGCGTTGCGGGGTTTGACTTTCGACGATCGCGATCGGCCCGAAGCCAGAAACCTACTCACCCTGTACCTGCTGCTTTCCGGCAAATCGAAGGAAGAAGTTGCAGCGGAATGTGAAAATATGGGTTGGGGAGACTTTAAACCACTGTTGACGGAGACTACAATCAATGCCCTGAAACCGATTCAGGATAAATATGCAGAAATTATGGGCGATCGGGGATACTTGGAGTCGGTATTGCGTCGAGGAAAGGAACAAGCAGAAGCAATTGCCAACCAAACTCTAACTAAGGTTAAAAAAGCTTTTGGTTATTCTTTACCTAATTAGTCATTAGTCATTGGTCATTAGTCATTAGTTATTAGTCAGCAGCAAAACAACTGTCAACTGCCAACTAACAACTGTCAACTATCAACTGTCAACTGTCAACCGTCAACTGTCAACAAATAATGAATCGTTTTCGCACTGCTTGCAGCACCCCCGGAGAATTTATAATTACCGCCGAAGTTGCTCCCCCTAAAGGTGGCGATATGACTCATACCCTGGCAATGGCTGAACTGCTGAAAAACCGAGTTCACGCCATTAATATCACCGATGGCAGTCGCGCAGTGTTGCGAATGTCTCCCCTAGCAGTCTCGGTAATTTTATTGCAGCACGGAATAGAGCCGATTTGTCAAGTTGCTTGTCGCGATCGCAATCAAATCGGCCTCCAAGCCGATCTCATGGGAGCACACGCTTTAGGCATTCGGAATATATTAGCACTAACAGGCGATCCAGTCAAAGCAGGCGACCATCCTAAAGCCAAAAGCGTATTTGATTTTGAAGCAATACGATTGCTGCAAGCTATTCAAAAAATGAACACTGGCACCGACTGGAATGACAAACCTTTAACAGACGGAGTTACCGATTTGTTTGCTGGTGCTGCTGTTGATCCGCAATGCCCTAGTTGGTCAGGTTTGCAAAGTCGATTTGAGAAAAAAGTAGCAGCCGGAGCCCAGTTTTTTCAAAGTCAATTAATCACAGATTTTGAACTTTTTGATAAGTTTATGCACCACATTGCTGCTGGCTGCAACAAACCAATTTTAGCAGGAATTTTCCTGTTTAAATCAGCTAAAAATGCTGAGTTTATTAGAAAGAATGTGCCGGGAGTTCACATACCACAAGAGACAATTGACCGTTTAGCAAAAGCGACCGAACCTTTACAAGAAGGCATAAAAATTGCGGCCGAACAAGTGAAACTAGCGAGGCAGTTGTGTCAAGGAGTTCACATGATGGCTGTGAAGCGGGAAGATTTAATTCCTCAAATTTTGGACTTGGCAGGAATCGATCCACTGAGCTAACATTAAACCGTAGGGGCGGGTTCGCCTAGATATTTGACACCCATCGACAAATTATCTAAACCCGCCCCCACCCAACCCAGGAATCAAAAATTAATTCAATTTAAAGTGGGGTGGGGATAGTTAATCGGGGTTATCGGTTGGGGATGGCGGGTTTACAAAGATTATCTGTGGGTAGCAGAATCTATCGGTTAACCCGCCCCTACAAATTTGAAATAGTTACCGCTTAAACTCAAATTTGAAAATTCTTTTTTGCCAAAAACAATAAAGGTTTTGCCTGCATTATTTTTGCTGTTAGAGTTAGCGCTGGAGGCTCCGATTAATAAGTCGTCAAAGCCATCTTTGTTGATATCTCCATTTAATATTAAGGGAAATCGATATCGGCTGATAGTTGATTTGATTTACGATTCTCAAAGGATCTACATCAAATATGTTTTGACTCACGCTGAGTATGATAAGGATGAGTGGAAAAATGATCCGTACTTTTGATGCAAAATCTTATACAGATTTACTGGTTCGGTATCAACCAAAGCCGATCGCAACGGGCGCAGAAAATGATGCAGCGATCGATCTCGCTAGCGAACTGGAACACCGCCCCGCGCGATCGCCGGAGGAAGAGCTATTTCTGGAGCTTTTGATAACGCTGATTGAAAAATTTGAAGCTGAAAATTATCCAATGACCGCAGGGAACTCTGCCTCAATGCTGCAACATTTAATGGATGCGAGAAATTTAGATAAATCTGACTTGATTCCATTTTTTGGAACAGAAAGAGAGGTTGAGGAAATTATGGTTAATCGAAGGGCGATCGAAATAGATGAAGCCAGAAAAATCGCCGACTTTTTCCAAGTCGATATTAGTTTGTTTCTCGAATCGCGATCGCAACCTATCTAACAGCAACAGCGATCGCCCTTTCCATCCAGAAAGGCGATCGCCTAAATCGCAAACCTATCTGATGACTAGATTCAGATAATGGTAAAGTTTGCAGCCGTCAGAGGTTGAGTATGATTAACTTGGATCGTATTCCCAGGACTGAGAGTGAGCGAAGAAAATAGCGCTCCTGTAAAAGTATTGGAGCCATTCAAGAAGTTTCCTGGTGCTGCTAAAACAGCCGCTCCATCGGTAAAACCAAGACCAGCAGCTATCTGTATCTTGTCATCAGCCAGCACAAAATCATTGACTATATCTTTGCCATTTGCTGAACCAAAGATAAAGGTATCCTGACCATTACCACCAATGAGGAAGTCAATGCCAGCACCTCCAATCAGGGTATCATTACCCTCACCACCAGTAAGGTTGTCATTGCCATCCCCACCGTCAAGGGAATCATTGCCATCACCACCAGTGAGGAAGTCATTGCCAGCTAAACCGCTAATGGTGTCATTCAGTTCGTCCCCGAAGAGTTGGTCATCCCCCGCAGTCCCGACAATCGGTGCTTTGGGGCCGACAGTAAACGACCAGGTGTTGGTTTTACCGTTCGCTGTAATTGAGGCAGTATAAGTTTCCCCAGGCAGCAACGGATCGCGCGGAACCAATAATACCATGTCTTTTGAGTTGAGCAGAGAGCGTCCTACCTCCTGATCGTTGTTGAATCCAGACCCTGGCCCGTAAGCTTCGAGAACCCCATTCTTGGGATTGATGTAATTAGTTTCATCAAACACCGCGTGAGCAAGTTGTGTGCCGCCTCGCGAGAATGAGTGAGCAGTAATCTTAGGAGTAACGTTTCCAGTTCCTAACTGCAAAAGCAATGGTAAACCCGCAGGAGCAGTGTACGAGGGGTTGCCTGTACTTGTTAGCGGATCGGGCCACTCTCCAGTAAAACTGCGTAGGGAAGCTGGAATGGTTTGACCGTTGCCTGGCCAGATAATGGGAAACTGCACTGATGAGGGGATGCTGCTGTATTCACCTTGAAGCACAAGCGTGGCACCAGTAGTAATCCCGCCGCCTGCTTCCCGATAAGCACCATAGCCGACTTCAGTCAAGTACGGATCGAGAATTCCCGCGGCGTGGAAAGGCGCTCTCAGCCACCCCTCGATCTTGTCTACATCAGTAGTTTTGAGACTAGAATCCGACGCTACATTGCCTGATCCACCAGCTTTCGCGCCTTCAGGCGTGTACCACTGGTTCCCTGGGCTTTCATAGTGCGAGAGTTGCTGGTTTTTCACCACATATTTGGAGTGTGCGACAGCGCCCACTACCGCAATCGGGTTTTCTCGGACGGGGGGCAGGTTGGCCGCGGTGCGATGGACATTAATAGTAGCGAGCCATTCCGGTTGCGTATCATTATCGACTATTGCCAAAGTTGCCTTACTCTGCGTCCCCAAAATTGCTCCACCAGTAGGGTTTTTCAAGGTCAGAGTCAGGGTTTCATTGGGGTCATAGGCAGTGTCATCGAGGATGGGAACCTGAATCGTTTTGGGTGCAGTGTCTCCCGCAGCAAAATTAACGGTTGTGGGAGTGGTGCTGTAGTCGCCAGAGCTAAATTTAGCTGTACCGTCAGAGAGGCTAACAACAGCACTAACCGCCCCCTCACTGCTACCTGTGCGGGTAACAGTTACAGCGGTGACAGGCGTTCCATTTTCGTTAACGCTATAAGTGGCAGCACTAAATTGCAAGCTTCCTGCTGATGTAACAGGAGTAGGTGCTGATGTTGGTGTCGGCGCTGGTGTCGGAGTTGTCACCGGAGTTGGCGCTGGTGTCGGAGTTGTCACCGGAGTCGGCGCTGGTGTCGGAGTTGTCACCGGAGTCGGCGCTGGTGTCGGAGTTGTCACCGGAGTCGGCGCTGGTGTCGGAGTTGTCACCGGAGTTGGCGCTGGTGTCGGAGTTGTCA
>NZ_NXIB02000048.1 GCF_002412335.2 Tychonema bourrellyi FEM_GT703 | reverse complement strand
GCTTTTCAGTCATCCCTCCGATTCCCCTTCTCCCCCTCTCCTTCTCCCCCTCTCCTCTTCTCCCCCTCTCCCCTGCGAGTTTCTTAGGAGGACTTTCGCTTTCCCCTTCTCCCCCTCTCCTTCTCCCCCTCTCCCCTGCGAGTTTCTTAGGAGGACTTTCGCTAAAAGCCCCGTGGACTTCAGTCCCTGGCGGGCTTTAGGCTTAAGTTGACACCAATGGGCAGTGCCGTGTCCTCCTCGCTGATCTTTTTTCTTTGTAAAACATGACTTTTATCTCCCTTCAATACGCCCAATTTTTGCTAGCTTTGTTCGTGGTTTATTGGTTGGTTCCACTCAGGTGGTGGCGATTGTCAGTCATGCTGATTGCTAGTCTGATTTTTTATGCTTCGCTGCAAATTTGGTACATTCCTCTGCTGTTAGTCGGTACTGTGTTTAATTATGGCTTGGCGATGGCGATCGGGGAACCCCTGGATTGGCGGATTGCGAATGAATCTTGGAACCGCCGTCGTTGGTTGCTGCTGTGGATCGGAATTAGCCTGAATGTCTTGCTGCTTCTAGGTTTTAAGTATGTGCCTTTTTTCTTAAGTTCGATCGGCAATTTGTTAAGTTGGCCAGTTGCTTTAGACGGTGCTGACTGGGTAAAAACTCACGTAATTGCACCTCTAGGATTAAGTTTTTTTTGCTTTGAGTGCATTGCCTATTTGATTGATGTGTATCGAGGTGCGCCGCCCTCGAATTCACTGCTACACTTTGCTACTTACAAATTGTTTTTTCCCAAACTTATTTCTGGGCCAATTACTCGGTATCACCACTTAATTTATCAACTAAAATCCCAGCAATTTCCGACAGTAGATCGTATGGCTGAGGGACTTTGGTCGATCGCCTCCGGTGCGGTCAAAAAAGGACTTTTGGCTGATAATTTGGGAATTTATGTAGATTTAAGTTTCACTAACTTGCAGCGGGCGGGAAGCGAAGATTTATGGCTGGCAATTTTTGCTTACGGCTTGCAACTTTATCTCGATTTTAGTGCTTATGTTGATATAGCGCGCGGTACTGCTTTGCTGCTGGGTTGGTATTTGCCACCCAATTTTGATTTTCCTTATTTTAGTGCTAGCATAGGGGATTTTTGGCGGCGCTGGCACATGACTTTGGGTGATTGGCTGCGAAATTATTTGTATTTTCCGTTGGGAGGTTCGCGGGTTAGTTTGTGGCGTACTTGTCTGAATTTATTGATTGTCATGTTAGTAGCTGGAATTTGGCACGGGGCGGCTTGGGGATTTATTGTTTGGGGGGGGTTACACGGTTTGGCTTTGGCGGTGCACAGGCTGACAGATGTGGTGTTTAAGTGGTTGCGGCTGGGTTTTTTGTGGGAAAGTGCGATCGGCATTTTCATCGGTTGGTTATTAACTCAAACTATGGTTTTTGGTAGTTGGATATTTTTCCGGCTTCCCGATTTGAAAGACTCTACATCGGTAATTTCCCATTTGTGGGGACATCCTGCGGATGTCCAATTTGCCCATAAAGTTTATGTGGAAGCCCTGGGTTTAGAAAGAGTGCAGTTAAGTTGGATGTTGGGGGCTTTGGCGGTAGCGATGCTGGTTAATTATACGTTAATTAGAGGTTTGAAGTTGGAGTTAAATTGGCCTGTGAAGTTGATGTTAGTACCGCTTTGTTTGTATGCAGTTTGGGTTTTTGCACCGGATGGTGGTTTACCTTATATTTATTTTGATTTTTAGATAAGGATCGCAGATTAAATAACCTGTGTAGGTTGGGTTGAGGGACGAAACCCAACGCCCTGGGAATGTTGGGTTTCATGCTTCAACCCAACCTACGGAAGTCAATGTTATTTAATTCTCAATCCTAAGTAGTAAGGAAGAAGGAAGAAGGAAGAAAAAAGGGTCAGCAGATAAACATAGATGAAATTCCATCAGCGTTTATCAGTGTTCATCTGCTGACATCTGCGGTAAAAAAAAATCCCAAAAATCGCCTCAATTACTGATAAGAACACCAGTCACTCCAGCTACCAGGGTAAAGTTTAGCATTAGGGATTCCGGCTATTTCTAAAGACAATAAATTCACGCAAGCTGTCACGCCAGAACCGCAATAAACCATAATTTCTGCGTCTGTTTCTAATTCACTCCATCGCTGTTTTTGTTCGGAGGGCGATCGCACTTTTGAACCCTCATCTGTCACATCTTGCCAAGGATAGTTAACAGCACCGGGAATATGACCTGCAATAGGGTCGATCGGCTCCCGCAAGCCAAGATAGCGATCGCTCTCCCGCGAATCAACCAAAATCTTTCCAGGCAAGTCTTTTCGCGCTTTTACGGCCTCTATATCAACAATCCAGTTCGATCGCAATTCCGGCACAAACACACCCTCACGAGGTTCTGGTAAAATATTTGTCACCGGATATCCAGCCGCTTTCCAGCCGCTGAAACCACCATCTAACACTGCCACTTTGCTATGTCCCATATACCGCAGTAGCCACCACAATCGAGCAGCAAAAGCCAACCGCGAATCATCATAGACGACGACTAAAGTATTTTGAAAATCAATGCCAATTGCACTCAATTTATCAGCTAATTCTGCAATATTTGGCAGTGGATGTCTGCCACCATGTTTGTCAACTGGACTGGCGAGATCCAGGTTTAAATCTAAATAAAAAGCTCCGGGAATGTGACTTTCTTGATATTGTTTTTGTCCCAATTCTGCATCGGCTAGGGAAAACCGACAGTCAATAATTACAACTTGCGGATTTTCGGTATTGGCGGCTAACCATTCAGGAGAAACTATCAAATTAGTGTCTGTCATAATTTATGCAAAAATTTTCAAATCTGGTTTAACTGAGATATTGTATGATTCTCAATCATCTTTGAGGACAGGCTAGAAGCCCATCCCACAAGAAAGAAAATCTACTCTTTGTGGAACAGGCATCTTGCCTGTTCATAACAGAGATACAAAATGGAAGATTTCATATCTATCGAGAAGGTGTTGTTTTATCAGTAGATTCTTTTTCAGAGTTAGATTTTTTAGACTTAGCTTTTTCAGTAGATTCTTTCTCAGAATTAGACTTTTTAGAATTAGCTTTTTCAGCAGATTCTTTTTCAGAATTAGACTTTTTAGAATTAGCTTTCTCAGCAGATTCTTTTTCAGGATTAGTCTTTTTAGAATTAGCTTTCTCAGCAGATTCTTTTGGAGTGGTTACGGGAGTTGAAATAGGCGAAGGGAGAGTTACTGCTGATTCTTGAGCATAGATCAGATATTTTTGATACTCCGCTACTTTTGTTATAGCTAGTTCGTAGTGAGGACTAGACGGCGGTACTCTCCTCATTAAAGATACTGCTTCTTGCCAGCGATTAGCAACGACACTCCATTCATCTTTTGTTTTGGCGGATCGACCTAAATCTGCTGCTTTCACTGCGCTGTTAACTGCATCTCGAAAAGGATCTGGTGCTGTTGCTACATTCGGTGTTGCTTCTAGATTTTTCCCCGCAGTTGCTACTGGTTCATTCAACATTTTACCGACAAATGCGACCACTGCGATCGCCAAAATGCCAGTCACAATCCCGACTACAATGAAAGTCGATCGCAGTCTGTTCTCCAATCCAGTAATTTCTGGCTGTATCGCCTCAATATTGTTCACAGTTTCCCTGTTTTTTTCCCTATTAGCAACCATAATATTTGATGATGATTCTACTGGCAAGTTTTGTTGAGAAAAAGTTTTACCATCCAAAGTAAACTCTTCAGTCCAAACAGAAGTAAGTTGACCAATCTCTCGACCATCAACTTTTACCAAACGAATCGAATCTGGCTGCAAATCAGTTAATTCACTGCGGACAAATTCAACTGATTTATCTTGTGCAGGTACTGGCGAACCATCGAGAATTACCTCCAAACAATCACCGTTGAGATTAACTGCAACAGTGATGTCTTCAGATTGACACTGGCTATGGAGAAAAGAGGCGATCGCCTCTGGATCTCCCTGTTTGGCAAGTTCGTGAAAATTAAGCTCTGTCATAGCTGAACACCTGATTTTTTGATCGTTGACAGTCGTTAAAAGGCGGAAGGTAGAAGCCAGTAATAAGTTATAAATCAGTAGTTTTGTTTATTTTAAAATACAATAACTTAAATTCAATCCACATTATAACAGAACTTACGCATTTTTAATGATGTTGCCAGAGTGTCAGATGACACACTCCGAGCAAAGAAACCGGGTTTTTCACAGAATCTGGGGGCTGTAGGCTTTGTATTTTCGTGAAAAATTGCTGGTTGAGCGAAGTCGAAACCCGGTTTCTGGCCCATACTTCCAGGACTATGGAGATTTGAGATCGCATAATTGTGCGATCGCAGTACAATTGACCGATGGCCAGTGATACCATCAGCCAACCTGTTTAGCCAATACTAGATTAATCGATCGCACCATGATAGCAATAGCAGTTTTAGCGGCTGGACGCGGCACGCGCATGAAATCCGACTTACCCAAAGTTTTACACCAATTGGGCGGTCGAACTCTAGTTGAACGAGTCCTCAACAGTTGTCAAGAAATTGAAATTTCTCGGCGACTTGTCATCGTCGGTTATCGCAGCGAACTTGTGAAAAAATCGCTGCTAGGAAATCAAGAATTACCAGCAACAGAAAATCAGCAATTTCCGCTTCTAGAATTTGTCGAACAAACCGAACAATTAGGAACTGGTCATGCTATCCAACAATTGCTACCTTATTTAAAGGGATTTCCAGGAGATTTGCTGGTTTTAAATGGGGATGTGCCTTTGTTGCGATCGCAAACTCTCAAACACTTGGTAGAAACTCATCAACAGCATCAAAATTCGGCTACTTTGTTAACAGCAAATTTGCCAAATCCTCAAGGATATGGCAGAGTTTTTACAGATAGTCAAAACTTGGTAGAAGAAATTATAGAAGACCGCGATTGCACAACACCTCAAAAGCAAAATTGCCGCATCAATGCAGGTGTTTATTGTTTTCACTGGCCGCATTTAGAAAAAGTATTGCCAGGATTGAAAGCAGATAATAATCAACAAGAATATTACCTGACTGACACGGTAAAATTCATGAATCCGGTGATGGCGGTGGATGTCGCAGATTACCAGGAAATATTGGGAATTAACGATCGCAAACATTTAGCCACAACTTCGGATATTTTGCAACAGCGGATCAAGGATCAGTGGATGGCCGCGGGAGTGACGATGATCGATCCCAACAGCATTACGATCGATGATACCGTAGAGTTACAGGCGAATGTGGTACTTGAGCCACAAACGCATTTGCGGGGAAAAACTGCGATCGCCTCTGGAAGTCGCATCGGCCCCGGCAGTTTGATTGAAAACAGTCAAATTGGACAAAATGTGACTGTACTTTATTCAGTAATTTCTGATAGTATTGTATCTGATAATTCGCGCATTGGGCCTTACGCACATTTGCGGGGACACGCAGAAATTGGCGCGAATTGTCGGGTTGGCAATTTTGTGGAGTTGAAAAATACTCAAATAGGCGATCGCACTAATGTTGCTCACTTATCTTATTTAGGCGACGCGACTTTAGGAGAGAAAGTGAATGTCGGTGCTGGGACGATTACCGCGAATTACGACGGGGTGAATAAGCACAAAACGACTATAGGCGATCGGACTAAAACAGGTTCTAATACCGTGCTGGTTGCGCCAATAACTGTGGGTGAAGATGTTACCGTGGCGGCGGGTTCTGTGGTGACAGAAGATGTGCCGAATGATTGTTTAGTTGTGGCCCGTGCTCGACAAGTTGTCAAGCCTGGTTGGAAGCTGAAATAGTAGGAAATTAAATCCCCGACTTCTCCCAGAAATCGGGGATTTGGGTGTTTTTTTTAACAAAAATCATCAAAATAAACCTTGGTTCTATCAAATCCGGTAGCATCGGAATTAATATTACCCACAATCAGGACACGGCAGTGCCGTTTCCCTACAATTGATCTGGTAGGGAAACGGCACTGCCGTGTCCTCTTCATCTACAATTGATCGGGTAGGGAAACGGCACTGCCGTATCCTCTTCATCGCTTAATTTTAATAATTTTAGTTGTTGGATGCGCCGTGTTAAACTATAGCTAAAGGGTTGGTAGAACTAATTTTTGGTAGAGTACAGCATTCTTTTTGAGGACGTATTCCATAGCGTTGTGGAAGGATGTTTCTGGTGGTGCGAGCAAGTTTTCAGCACCGGCAAGCAGTAATGCTTCTAGGGAAATGCCGAGGCGATTGGCGGTTTCTTGGAGCTTGTGCAGGCGATCGTCTGGTATTGTGATGGTAATGGTTTGCATTCTGTTTGTGGTTGTGACGATACCCTGAGTGTAGCACGTCAAATGTCTATGGGAGTGCAGAAACCGGGTTTTTTACGAAATACTTGGTTACACAGGGTAAATTCGGTAAAAACCCGGTTTCTTTGTCAGAGTGCGTCGAGGACTGTTTAAATCGAGATAAATACTAAAGAGTTACGGAAGTGAGATTAAGGGCGATCGCACTTGACGAAATAAATTAGTTGAGCTAAACTGAAGTTTAGTTTAAATTGCTTACAGTAGATGCACATAATCAGCTACCGACGGGTGCGTGAATACAGCGAAACTCATGCTGATTGCGGGGAAGCTTTGGATAACTGGTTTAAAATTGCTAGCAAGGCTAAATGGTCTAACTTAATTGAGGTACAATCTGTTTTTCCTAAAGCCGAAGCTGTTGGAGGGTTTACAGTTTTTAATATCAAAGGTAATAATTATCGATTAATCGTTAGTATTGATTATGAAAGCCAGTTAGTTTATATCAAATATATTCTCACCCATGCTGAGTATGATAAGGAGAAATGGAAAAATGACCGTTACTTTTAATCCAGATAAATACAAAGAGTTATTGTCTCAGTACCAGCCGAAAATAATTAGAAACGAAGCGGATAATGAGAAAGCTCTGGCTATGGTGGAAGAGTTGATGCACCAGCGCGATCGCACTCCTGAAGAAAATGAGTTATATGAATTGCTGATTGCATTGATTGAAAAATTTGAGCAGGAATATTACGCACCAGGAACTACAGCAACGCCTCGTTCAATATTGCTGTTTTTGATGGAACAAAGAGAGTTACAGCCTGCGGATTTGGTGCCCGTTATGGGATCTGAAAAAAGAGTGTCTGAAGTCGTTAATGGCGATCGGGATATTAGCAAAGAGTTGGCATTGATTCTGGGGAGTTTTTTTCATGTAGAGCCGAGTTTGTTTTGTAATTGAGGGAAGTGAGATTAAGGGCGATCGCACTTTTGGACATTAAGGGCGATCGCTTCCACGAATACATAAAATATGAACTATTATTTAAGGGCAGGATGTTTGAGTTGCTTCACCAATGTCATCTATTAAATAATTGTTATTATTGAGTATAAGAGTAAAATCTCTGTATTCACACGCTTGTTCTCTACCATCTTTAAAAGAATACAGCAACCAAACTGTCATTTTTGCTCTAGTAGGAGATTGTTCAATAGGTTTAATCTGAGTAACTTTGATGAAGTTATATAAACTGACCCATTTTTTATTATTGTCACTGGAAGGATATTTTTTCTTGAAATCATCAGTAGTAAATACTTGTCCGGCCGCCTTATTATCTGTAGTTGTCAGTGCATAGAAGTTATTGAGAGTTTGCTCCGGTGTTGTTCTCAATGGAATATCTGAAGGTGAGACGGTACTGCTTGGTGAAGGTGGCAAAGATTGGGGTAAAGATTGGGGTGTTGAATTTGAAGGGGTATTAGATTTAGCCAAATTCTCTTGAATGGCATTCCAAGCTGCTTGACCGCCTAGAACGAACACAGCACCACCTAACATAACACCGATCAAAATGCCGTATACTTTCCATAGTTTTTGTTTCTCTGTTTGGTCATTCATAGGTAAATATCTCCTGTTTGATGAGTAAAAATTTATGAAACTTCAATATTAATGACATAGCCTGACTGATTTGGTGCAGAAATTTCAACAATATAATCTCCAGTATTTGGCAGTTTACCCTGCCATTGGGATACACCGTTCACAGCATTGCCTATTGTTTGATTGTTAGGAGAAATAATTGTCACATTAATACTTCCCTGCCTGACTTGCACAGTCATTCGTTGTCCGCTACCGCAGTTTAGCAAGTAGCGCTTTCTTTGATTTGCTGTTACACTGTCACGAATTGTTGCTCCTGTACTACCTTTGTTAAAGCTTACTCGTTCAGTTGAATCTGATGGTGTAGATGAATTAGTTTGCGATCGCACTTCTGGTGGTACTGGTGGAGTGCTTAAAGGCAAAGAGCTAGTAGATTGTGGTTTATTTTCAATACTGGCTTTTGACATATTCTGTTGAACGGCATTCCAGGCGGCTTGACCCCCTAGAATTAGCACAGCACCGCCTACCATAACACCCATTAAGATGCCGTAGACTTTCCAGAGTTTAGTTTTTTCCTGTTGGTCATTCATAGTCCTATTTAGCTTACTTACTTTTTTCCACTTTTTTCAGATTCATTTCCCAGTTCGCTGGATTCTTCAGATTCTCTTTTTCTGCGTTCTTTTTCTGACTCATTAGAACTATCTAAATCTATAGCATCAGAGTTTAACGAATGATAATCTTCTGCCTTATTAGACCTATCTTTGATTTGTGAAAAGACAGAATCGTTAGGAAACAGTGGAGCAGCTACTCGATTGTTCACATCTGCTAACCCTGAAGCAATCCCAGTAAATGTTACTACTCCTGCCGCAAATTTCTTGGAAATATCTCCTATTTTGGAAAAAATATTATTGGCTTTGCTCTGTGCGTTTGAAATAGTAGTATCAACTTTTTTCATAGTTTCCCCAGCAGCATCAATTTTCTTCAGAATTTCACCTACTTTATTCTGAACATCCTCAAGATTATCTTTCTCGTCATTTACAGCATCCTTAGACTCGCTTAGGTCTGCATCACACTCTCGCTCTGCTTCTTCAAGCTCTGTCAAAGCTTCATCACGTTTTGCAATTTGTTCTGTAATTTCCGACTGTTTTTGCTGCATATCTTCTTTAATTGTTTCCAGCTTGCCTCTAGATTCATCAATCTCGGTTGCTTTTTGCTCCATTTTTTGATTAATTTCCTGGTAAGCAACTTGCAAAGCCTCTCCTTCCAGTTCACCCAACTTTTCCGGTAATGATTTTAATTTTTGCCCCAGGTTTTCGAGTTCTTCCGTCTTAGTTTTAATAATTTGTATCTGCTCATCAACTTCTTGATCTGCTTGCTCAATATCCTCAACTAAAACCTCCAGGTTGCTACTATCAGAAACATCTCCCTGGGTTTTTCGCTTGGAGTCTGCTGCTTTTTTGGATTTTTTGAAGTCACTCATGGCTACTAATTACCTCCTGTTTTGCTAGATAAGATTTTAATTTCATACTCAAAACGTTGTCGTAGTTCTTGATTTTGCTTTATTTGTGAATCAAAATCTTCAATATTTTTGGTTGATGCACTTTTTTCTCCTGCTTTTTGCTGGTTTTTATTTAATAACTCTTTTAACCTGTCTAAACGGTTTTTAAATTTTGCAATTTTCTCATCTATCCTGTTAATCGCGGATTGAAAACCTAAAATCAACTTTTCTCTGTCACGCTCCATAAACTCATCCATAGAAACAATGACATCATCATCTTTAAAAAAGGTTTCTAGTTGTTCTCTGACTCCTGGTTTATTCTTAAAGTTCTCTGTAGCTACCCGGCGAGCTGCATCCCAACCAGGGACATAATAGAAAGCTTCACCTGGTGAAAAAATACCCGATAACTGCGCTTCACCTTCCGTTAAACACATGGCCCTACCGAGATATTCTCTATCATCGGGAGAAGGTAAGCGGTGCATTAGCTTTAAATTTGTAGCATCTACAATCGATTGTGCCAAAGCTGCTGGCGATTGATCGACTACGATTACTCCTTCTCCTGCTGCACGCATTTCACGCATGATTTGAGCAAACTTATCAACCACTTGAGATTTTGAATTCCCCTCATCTCCAGAAGTTTGGACTTTACCAAGTATATTATGGGCTTCTTCAACCAAGATTACATGGCGTAAATCTAAATCTGTTGCTCTTTCGCCCGTGCGTTGTGGCTGAAACTGTCCAATTCTGACAGTACGGATATACTCGAAAACAAAAACTAGCATGAACAGAGAAAATAAAGATTGTTCTTCTTTATTTAACCCACCGAGTTCAAAAATCACGGGTTTGCTAAGAAGTTCTGCGAATGGCAGGGGTCTGTTTGCTTGCAGCATTGAACCCTCGCCTCTTTTAGAAACCAATCGAGATAATCTTGCTTTAAGCGCCCCTTTCATGCGATCGCCTACTTCTCGATCGCTTCCATAATTCTTTTGGGCTAAATCAAGAACTTTGTTATATAGTTCTTGCATGGTAGGAGTTTCCAAAGATTTGCCATCTTTATCAACATCGCCGCCACGACTGTGAGCTAATTGCCATTTCTTCTTGTCATAATGATAATCAATAGCTTCCTGAATAAAAGACGGCAGCGGATTTTCTAGAGGTAATGCTCCCATAAAGCAGTCAAATATCCTTGAAATATGCTCCTGTAGGGCAATTCCAGGCATGACATCAAATGGGTTAAAGCGCAAAGGAGTAATCAATTCTTGACCAGGGGTGAAGATGAGCAAGTCATCTTTAAATTGAGGTAGTCGCTTGAGATAGCGATATTCAGGTGTCACCTTGGGGTCAAATACCATGAAAGGTATTCTATGCTTTTCCCATAACTGAGTCAAAATGTTAAAAGTTGTCGTTGTCTTACCACTACCAGAACCACCGACGACAAGCAGATGAGTTTTTAGCTGCTCAATATCAAATTCACAAACCTCATTAGTTTTAACATTGCGGTAGTAGTTACCGATAGTAATTGTTTTACGCTTTGTATTCTTGGATGTTTCAGAAACAGAAGCTGAGCCTGTCTCGTACTCCACACCTGCACAAGGCTGGTTGATTGGAATGGGTAAACGGAAAAATGCTGCCGCTTCATCCAAATCTACTAAGCGATGCAATCTTTTTAGCATTCCTGGCCCGCCGGGAAATCCACGCAATATCCTTCCTGATGTATCCCACATTCCCGGCGTACAACTTTGTTCGTTTATATTAACTTGCAATGCGGTTTGTACTGCATATTGGCTATCAATAACTTGTACGACTCGCGGACTAACTGTGTTTGCCGTACAGGTTGACGCTAGCTGGTTAGCAACGCTTTGACAAGTATCCCCATCGGGCGAAAAAACTCGGAAGTTGTAAAGAAAAACTATCCCTGAATAATACCTTTTCTTGATATCTTCATACACTGACTTGGCTCTTTGGGTATTGCTGTCAGGATCGATCTCTTCTTCACGGATACCCTTACTAATTTGATTTAGTGCCTCTAAGTATCGAGAAGTAGTTTTTTTCTCGTAGCCTTCTACTCTCGTTGGCACTAAAGTTAAATCGATACAAACAGGTTGTTTATATCCTTGAAGTTGCTCAAATAAGGCTACCATGTTATTCGCCTTGTTAACTTGAAAGCTGCCAGGGGAATAATAAAAATTTTGACGCTGCCGATCTTCCGGGTCTAGCCATTGAAAAATTTCTTCTGACTTGATAATTTCATAACAAGAAAGCTGCTGATTAGAGTCAAGCCACAATGGTCGCGAGTCAAATTTATTTTCTGTATTCTCCTCAAATTGGTAGAGTGGCGACCTCAAGCTACTCTTGATATGTTGTGCTTGCTTTTTTTGAAGATCCTCTGCTATTTTTTGGCTGCTATTGCTTGCTACCCGTGCTAGGAAATATACCTCTGTAGATTTAGATCCTTGCGGTGCTGGATGGTAAACAATTCTCAGACTATAGCCACAAGAAGCGTTAGCACTTGGATCGTCAAATTGGGTGTAGCTGAAATAAGCCAGACTTTTGAGCAAACTTTTTTGCCACCCGGCAACAAAACCGACTCTTCCAGACGGATCTAAATGTTCCATAAGCTTAAAGCGACCTGATGCAAAGTCAGACAGTGCCTTCAGCTTAAAAACGTTTACAGCATGAAAATTGTAAGTATCGATTTCTTGAGGCTGACCCGTACCTGGTGCAGAACCTCTCCAATATTTAACTCCAGAGGTATTAGTAAGCATCGTAGTATTTACTGAAACTCATTAAGGATATCTTTCTTGCTTTCGGGGATGATTTCTTCGTTTTTAGTCTGATGCACAAATTCTTGAACTATTCCTCCTTTTTGCAGCATATTGTTGTGGATAATCTTGCCAACTGAGCGAGACATTATTGTATGCAATACCCTCAAATCATCCCACTGAAAACTTCTGGATAGGCGATTTCGTTTCAGTTCTTCTTCTTCCAGCTTAATTTTTTCTATTTGCCTGTTTCTTTCTATATTTTCCTCTTGATACCTAGCCAGTTGCGATTCATACTTTCTCTTTTTTTCAGCTACATCAGAATTAGATTTGAAGTAAATCACAAATGCACCAATTACTCCAACTATACTAAGGACTTGTAAACCCCCATTCCCTGAAACAAAGAAACCAGCAGCGATGAGTGCCAAGACAACTAAAGCTCCATCTGGAATTAAAGGTTGAATGTTAGCTGCTTCAGGTCGTATTGGTGGATCTGGAAGTTTTGGCGGTTCTTCTGGCTGGACAATCATCATCATTTGGATATCTGCCCAATTGGAATCACCGAAGTAATCGATTCCTGCAATAAACTGCATATTAGTATAGATAGAGTTTCTGAGATTAGCTGTAACCCTAGCCCTCACATCTTTATCAATTTTGGGTGTGTTTCCAGCACCTTCTATAATCCAACCAGCGTTGGTATAAAAAACATCAATGGGGACTTGCTGTGCTTGCAGTTCCGCTTTGAGGATGTCATGTAGGTTAACTGTCTCAAACTTGAATCCTTTTGTTTCTATGACGGCAGAAAACTCCCAAATAACCCAGGATTGCGTCAGAATCGCTGGTTTTGACTGTAATCTCGTCTTTTCACTTCTAAAATCATTCATAGTCATATCTCCTCTCAAATTTGGGATTTTTAGAAAGCAATTGCTAAGGTTCCCTCACCAAACGATCGCCCTATCGAAGTCGATCGCCCGCAAGCCACTTGCAACCCTCTATTTGTCTATCAGGCTAGAACCCTAACTTTTATGCAAAAGTTACCGAATTCTTTACAAAAGTTTACAAATAGCCTTAGCTACCGATAAACTTCCAAGCTTATATGACCGAGCCAAAGTCTTGCACAGCAAAGCTTTCGCAGCGATCGCACAACTTCCCAAGAAAGCCTGCTACAGCCTCCTACTTATATATCTGGGTGAAATCCACAAAATTATGCAGAACCCAGAAAATAAATTAAAAAAAATTACCGACAGTACCCGAAACTAGAGTCAAACCCAGAAAATTACCAAAATTTAGCCCTAGTCCCTATCGTAACACTAACTGTAGTCAGTAATCAGTCAAATGCCCTGCAACAAAGGTTTTAACCTGTGACTCGCACCACTTAAACTTGAACTTTCAAGTATAATAAGCTAGTTGAGTCTGGCAATAACCTGACATACATCAGGAATTATGTTAGACTTCCATCAGGAACTTCACACGCATCTATTTATGGCATCCACAAACGATCGCTTCGTCGAAGCAGAAAGCCGCTGGGACCTCAAAACTCTGTACGCAGACTTAGCCGCCGTTAAGGGAAAGCCTCTCACCCCCGTCGAAAAGCTGCATCTGCGGGGGTTGCTTTGTGGCAACAGTCCCGCTGAAATCGCCGAAAAGCTGCAAAAGAATCCCAAAGGTGTGGAAACTGACCTGTGTGCCACTATTTATAGATACGTTAAAGGCTTTGTGGGTAAAGGCATTGAAAAGATCGAAAATTGGAGAAATATTGCTGAATGGCTTGATGATGCTGGATATAAAACTCAGTCGTCTGCTAAATTGCCAGCCACTAATTTGTTACCTGAAAAGAGCATAGTTAATATAAGTAATATAAGTATTGAAAAAAATCAAATAGTAATTGTTGTCAAGATCCAAATACCTACATCACTAGATTCAGAACTGCCAATACAAAATCTAGACCTCGACGATAACAACGCTAACTAAAATTTAGCCACAACTCATATGACCATCAAAGAACAACTTCTCCAAACCATTGAAACACTGCCTGATGACTTGCTCGCAGCAACCCTGAAATTCGTCCAAACCCTTCAGCATCCCATTCACAAAACTCCCGGAATTTGTGGCGGTGCAGCCCGAATTCGCGATACCCGCATTCCCGTCTGGACGATTGTCACCTACCAACAACAGGGCGCAAATGAATCCGAACTTCTCTATAATTATCCAGGACTCACCCTTCAAGATTTGGAAGCGGTGACGAACTATTACGAAAGCAATCGAGAAGAAATCGAGCTGTGGCTTGCTGAAAATGAATAACTAAAAGCAGGTAAAGTGCAGGTACTCCACGACTTTTTCACTCAAGATACACAGCCGATGGAGAATCGTCTGCTTCCGGTGATGAAACAGAATCTTAAAGGTAGCCAACAGACATTTATACTTCGGGAATACCCAAAATATTCTTAATAATCATTAGAATTCTAATTCCCGTCGTCTATTGTGCTACGATTAAATCAGAGAGTCAGTGAGTAAAAAAAATGGCAACAATTACCTTTCAAATTCCCGACGAACTAGCACTGCGGCTAGATCCTCTCAAAGATGAGTTACCACAGATTTTGATGCTGGGATTGAGGGAAGTGGAAGCTAATCCTTCAAACGGATTTTCTGGACTCACACAAATATTAGAATTTATAGCAAGTTTACCATCGCCAGAAGAAATATTAGCCCTGCGTTTATCCGACGTTCTTCAAGCTGAAATCGATACTTTATTAGAGAAAAACCGCACAGAAGGACTCACACCGATCGAGCAGCGTCTGTGGCAACAATACGAATTTGTTGAACATTTAGTACGCATTGCAAAAGCACAAGCCCTACTGAAACTGAGCGAGGTAGCATGAGTAAAACCTACGTTTCAGCTAGTCTGCGACGAATGGTATGCGATCGCGCCAACGGATACTGCGAATATTGTTTAATCCCAGAAGCACTCGCCCTCTCGTCTCATCAAATAGACCATATCATTGCAGAAAAACACAGCGGCGAAACAGTTGAAAGTAATCTGGCTTTGTCTTGCTCGATTTGTAACAAAAATAAAGGAAGCGACATTGCCTCGATCGATCCAGAAACAGGTGAAGTGGTTCGACTTTACAATCCTCGAAAAGATCGCTGGGAAGACAATTTTCAAATTCAAACTGAAAGTGGTACAATCCAACCTCTAACTGCGATCGGTCGAGTCACTGTGCGTTTATTGCAGGTTAATCGTGCAGAATGTCTGACCGAACGTAAGCTATCGATCAAAATTCGATACTAACTAAAATTTTGCCACTATTCAACTGATTGATAAAAGGAATTCCACATACCTAATTTATCTCAGAAACGCTATATCGCCTTGGCGTATAAACCCAAACATCTCCATATTTGCGCGGAATAATCCGAGTCTGACTCGAACCAATAATCACCAAAGTTCTCATATCCGCATCTTCCGGTTGGAATTCACCCAGTTTACAAACACGCACCGATTGTCCAATTCTGCCGAGGTTTCTTCCTAGTATGACGGGCGTTTCAACCGATCGCACTTGCAACAAAATCTCGATCGCCCTTCCCAGTTGCCAAGTCCGCTGTTTCGAGATTGGATTGTAGAATGCAATGACTAAATCCGCAGTCGCAGCCGCAGTAATCCGCCCCTCAATCACCTCCCAAGGCTTCAGAATATCCGAAAGCGAAATCACACAAAAATCGTGTCCGAGAGGTGCTCCGATCGCAGCCGCCGCCGCCTGCATCGCCGAAATGCCCGGTGCAACCCGAATATCAATGCCATCCCACTCCGGTTTCCCGTCAAACTCGATCGCCTCAAACACCGCCGCAGCCATCGCAAAAATCCCCGGATCTCCCGACGAAACCACCGCCACAGACTTTCCCGAGGCTGCTAAATCTAAGGCAAAACGCGCGCGATCGAGCTCCTCGCGATTGTCCGAATCGTGGCGTTTTTGCCCTTCCCGCAGAGTTCCAGCTAAATCGAGATAAAACTTGTAACCCACCCAATCCGTCGCCTCGCGCAGAATTTGCTTAACTTCCGGGGACATCCAAGGTGCACCGCCGGGCCCAGTACCGACGATCGCCAATTGGCCGCGACTAACTCCGATCGCACTCACATCCAGGGGTTCCGGTGCCAGGGCGATGGCGCAACTGAGTTGATTGGCGCGATCGTACTCAACTAACTGACTATTTTTACCTGCTGCTGTCAAGGCAATTTGTGCCGCCGTGACATCAAAATTGGCATTATATTGTATTAGTTTAGCAGAGTCGAATTCGACAAGTTCGGGCAGATTGAAAAAACGGATTTGGGCTTGGAAAAAATGTGCGATCGCCTCAAGCGCTGGATTTCCCATCTCATGTTTTAATGCAAAAAATCCGGCAATCGAATCTCGTGCTAAACCGGATTTTTCCAAGGCTTGCTGCACGAATACAATCGCGATTTCTGGATCAATATTTGATAGTTGTGCGAGGGCGAATGTCGCAATTTTCGGATGGTAAACCAAACAATCTGGTGTTGGCGCTTGGGCTTTTTCGGTGATGCGGATCATCAATTTTGCGTCAGGGGCGATTGGCAAATTACTCTCCGAAAGCCAGTTTGCTGCGCCTTCAATGCGTACTTTCGCCCCTGCGAGCAAATTTGAAATAAAAGTTTTGGCATCCTCTGGATTTGCTAAATAATAGCCTTGGGGAGGACTCAGCAAGGCGGTGCGAAATCGGATATCCCCCGTAGTTGTGATTGCAGGTTCCACGCCGAGGGCCTTGGCAATTTCTCTCGCCAAGTCATTCACCCCGTGCAAACCCCCCAACAGCGGTACAACGGCACTTCCGTCTTCTGCGACGGCTAAAACTGGTGGTTCGGCGCGTTTGTCTGATAGCAATGGGGCGAGGGTGCGGATCAGGATTCCGGCGGCGCAGATGGCGATGATTGGGGTTTCTGTGGCAAATAGTTCCCGCAATGTTTCGCCGAAGTTGGTAAAGTTGATGTCTACGTCGATTGTGCGATCGGTCAAACCGTAAATCTGTGAACCTGGGAAGACTGCGGAAATTTTTTGGGCGATCGGCAGGCTGTTTTGACCTAAGATCACAATTGCGGGAGAAACTCGATTCACGGTTGTCTGTATGGCGATGTTTGTATTTATTTTATCTTAATCTGTCAGTTGTCAAAAATTAGATACCAGACTTGTTGAAAAAGTCGAATATCTAATTTGATTTCTGCTTCCTGATTCCTTGTTTAAGATTGTTGAGCGAGAGTACATCGATCGCACAATCCGAAAAACTCCAAAGTGTGATAGTAAATTTTGAAAGAATGAGATTGTTGCAATTCGCTTTCTAAATGGTGCACCGGACATTCATCAATCGGAATTGAAGCGCCGCATTCCAGACAAGTTAAATGATGTTGATCTTGGTGGGCGGCACCGTAGAGAGATTCGCCACTAGCAAGGGTTCTGACATGAACCAAGCCTTCTCGCTTTAAACTGTCGAGGGAACGGTAAACGGTTGCTAAGCCCATGCTTTGGTCGCTGTTACGCAGTTCTAAGTAGATATCTTGCGCTGAGAGCGATCGATTCAAGTGCTTGAGCAAGTGTAAAATACGCTCCTGACTGCGGGTGCGGTTGGTTCTCATAATTTTTTTGTGTATATCGCTTTTTATATAGGCTAGCTCACTTGGGGTCAAGAAAGGGCGATCGGGCAACAGCCACCTGGTTGTAGGATAAAATAGCTCTAACTTTCGCATCACCTACACATTGCTGTGACTCAAAAATATTTTGCCCAAATCTATGTTACTCTCCGCCCTTCGGTGTTGGACCCGGCGGGCACTGCTGTTCAATCTGGTTTGCAACACATGGGATACGACAATGTTGAGCGTGTGCGAATCGGGAAGTACGTTGAAGTGACGCTGACTGCTGTTGGGGAGTCGGAGGCGCGGGAACAACTCGATCGCATTTGCGACCAACTTTTGGCTAATCCAGTGATTGAAAACTATCGGGTTGAGTTGACTGAAATTCCCCTGCCCCTAACCCCCCTTAAGGGCTAGGGGTGTCTAAACTTAGATACAAACGATAAAAACAGATGATTTCAGTCTTAAATTGACAGCAATTCCTTCTGATTTCCATCCGTTACATCCGTTACAAAATCCGTTGCCGAACTTTCTTTGTGCTTATGAAATTTGGAGTTATTGTTTTTCCGGGTTCAAATTGCGATCGCGATGTGGTGTGGGTAACTCAAGGGTTACTCCACCAACCGACGCGGATGATTTGGCATGAAGATACCGATATTTCGGATATTGACATCATTGTAATTCCCGGTGGTTTCAGTTACGGAGATTATTTGCGGTGCGGCGCGATCGCCCGTTTTTCTCCAGCCATGAAAGCTACTGCGGAACACGCGAAACAGGGCAAACTTGTACTCGGCATCTGCAACGGTTTTCAGGTGCTGACTGAAGCTGGTTTGCTCCCCGGTGCTCTGGTGCGGAATGCGGGATTGAATTTTATTTGCGATCGCACTTCGTTGAAAGTCGAACGCAGTAATACTCCTTGGACTTCGGCTTATACTTCGGGTGAAATCATCGATTTGCCGATCGCCCACGGCGAAGGCAACTATTATGCCGATGCCGATACTTTAGCAGAGTTAGAAGAACACGATCAAGTGTTATTTCGGTACTGCACGGATGCGGGGGAAATTAACGATGCTGGGAATCCCAACGGTTCGTTAAATAATATTGCCGGCATTTGCAATCGGGCGGGCAATGTGTTAGGAATGATGCCACATCCAGAACGGGCTTCCGATCCGATGTTGGGCGAAACTGATGGGATGAAATTGTTTCAAGGGTTGCTGATGGCAACAGTTGCTGCTGTTTTGTAGTTGATATTTGCGGTGTTTATGATTTTTTGAACAGGCAAGATGCCTGTTCCACAAGAGATTAAATTTATTGTGGGGTGGGCATCTTGCCCGCCCAAAAGTAACAGGCAAGATGCCTGTTCCACAAAGAGATTAAATTTATTGTGGGGTGGGCATCTTGCCCGCCCAAAAGTTAACTGGTTCCCAGGCTCCAGCCTGGGAACCCATATCCAGAGGCTCTGCCTCGCTTTAAAGCAACGCACCCTACAAAATTAAAAATGCTAAAATGATTTGAAAGTCAATACATCGGAAAACAGTCCTATGCCTTCACCCTTTCCTGGAATGGACCCCTACTTAGAACACCCCGATTTCTGGCAGGAAACTCACAATCGATTGATTGTCGCGATCGCTGATACCATCATGCCCCAAATTCGCCCTAAATATGAGGTGGCAATTGACAAACGCATCTATGAAATTACCGATCCAAATGACAGTAACGGTGACTCCCTTTTAGTCGGTATCCCGGATGTCGCGATTAAACGTCAATCTAATAGCCCCAATATTTCTACCAGTTCAGTTGCCACTTTAACTATCACACTTCCGACTACCGTCAAAGTGCCGGCTCCTGCAAAAATTACACAGACTTATCTGGAAGTGCGAGAAATGACAACGAAACAAGTTGTCACCGCAATTGAAATTCTTTCTCCCGTGAACAAACGTAGTGGAGAAGGCAGAATTACTTATCTCAAAAAACGTCAGAGTATTTTAGGTAGTTTAACTAATTTAGTCGAAATTGATTTACTACGAAAATGGGAATCTATGCCCATTCTTAATAATTCTATTCAAAGCGATTATCGGGTTTTGGTCAGTCCCAGTAATCGCCGTCCGTTTGCCGAACTTTATGCTTTTAATCTCCGCGATTCTCTACCTATATTTCCGCTTCCATTGCGCGAGGAAGATGTAGAACCTATTGTTAATTTACCAGAAATATTTGCAGGTATTTACGATCGCGCTGGCTATGATTATCGGATAGATTACGATCGAGAACCCGTACCGTCTCTATCGGAAGAAGACCGGGTTTGGGCTACCCAATTTTTGCCAGAAAAAGAACTTCGAGATAATTAATTATATTTTACTTTATATCGTAGGGTGCGTCGCGATCGACAATCTCTAAATCAACTCCAAAATCTCCCAGCGACGCACCCTACAAATATCTCGCATCTTAGCTATGATAATTCACGCAATATTGTTTCGATCGCCAAATCGGACAAACCAAGCACCAAAGCGATTTGGCATGGTTCTATACCTTGACTATGCAATTTGCAAACAACATCAGCAACATCAATTTCGAGGCGTTCTATCTGAGTTTTGAATCTGGAGTTAGTGAGGTGATTATTGTCAGATTCGCTAGGCGAAGAAGAACAGGGGTTGAGGTTGAGGGTGTGGACGTATTCGACGTATTGAATATAATCTCTACCGAAGTTTGAGGTATTGCTGATATTTCTGCGATCGCAAGCAGCTTTCAGATTGCCTTTTTGCATCTCTTCATCCATCACTACCGAGAGAGTTTTGAGCAGCTTGTAGCCGACTTCTCGGACATATTTTGTAGTGTAGCGGGTGTCGCGGGCGATCGCTTCGTAGGTTTTGCCATCATACATTCCCTGAAACAGTAGCCGTTGTAGCGTGTTAAGATGTTTCCCAGTTTTCTCGAAGATGAGGCCATCAACTAATTTTAGCAGTTCGTTTTCGTCAGGGACGGCTTGCAACGGGCGATCGTCGTTGGGCTGCATGGGTTAAGTAAGGGCAAAATAAAATTGTGTGAAACTCCGGGCTTTTTCAGTCTTTTTCGGGCTTTTTTGGTCAAGACATAAGTGAGACGGATGAGGTAGATTTCTTAAATCACCAACACAAAGTAACAGTATATGCCTGACAATTTAGCTTTGCTGGACAAGAATGACATACTGAACGGTAGCAGCGCCCAGGATCAAGCGGATTGCGGCTGTCCCTTCAAAAAAGCCCCGACGGTCGAAACGGTATCGAATGCTCAGAATATCCAGAATATCCTTGGTTTGGGAAGCAACGATACGCTAGAAAGTTCGATCGCGCCAGACTTTTTGAATGGTAACACAGGAAACGACTTGATTTCCGTTAGCGCTGATGGGGATATTGGGCGATCGACTTCTCAAGTACGCATTGGCTCACTTTCGAGGGATGGTAGTGCTTATATTTTAACTGAGGGAAGCGACACATTTACGATTCCCCTTGGCTTGCTCGATACTCTCATCGGCGGTTTGCGAGGCTTAGGCGGTGCGGATTCGATTACAGGCTCAGAATCCGGGGATATCGTCTATGGCGACGAAGGAAATGACCGAATTGAGGGTCGAGGTGGTGCTGATTTGCTCTACGGCGGCTTGGGAAACGATTTTCTCAGTGGCGGTGCGGGCCAAAATGGTCTCCTTGGCGGTGCGGGTGCTGACACCTTGCAGGGTGGTGAAAGTGCCGATGGTGTCAACGGAAACGCAGGTAAGGACGTAATCTTCGGTGGAGGCGGAGACGACTTTTTGCGGGGTGGTCGCGGTAACGATATTATCAATGGGCAAGATGGCAATGACTTCCTGATTGGCGATTTTGGCAATGATACCCTGACTGGTGGTGCGGGTCAAGATGTGTTTGTTCTGCGCTCTGAGGCGACTTTAGGCTCTCCTACGTTTGACTTAATCACCGACTTTCAAAGAACAATTGATTTCATCGGACTTAGTACAAATCTTAAGGAATCTGATGTTATTTTGGAGTCGAAAGTGCAGCCTGCTGGTGGTTCGGCTGTGGATATTAAGGTGGCTGCAACAGGGGCTTTGTTAGGTACTGTTTTGGGAGTGAAACCGGACGATTTAAAAGGTCGTTTCAGACCTTATGATGTGGAACCAGATCGTCCTGAAGATAAAGTCACAATTGATTTACCGGAAGTTAAAAAGCTATCTGATAACAAATTTCAGATGGAATTTCCGGCGAGTGATGGTAGCAAATATACAGTAGTTTTTCAAGATGATGCTGACGGACGTTTCGTAGAATCAGTTATATTTGTACCCAATCCTACAACGGGTGTTCGTGGTAGTACAACGCGCATGAGTCGAGATGGTACAAGAGCGGATGTCACTCTTGAAGGATCTAATGAAACTGTACGAGTTGAGAATCAACCTAGTAAAGAACCTGGGAAGCCGGATCAAGGTGTAATATCGCGGCGGCTCAAAGATGGTCAGATTATTGACACTGTAACTTTTCCTCTGCCAATGGAGCCACCTCCAGTATCTACTCCTAAACCACCAGTTACTCCTCCACCAGTTACTCCTCCGACTGTTGGTCAACCAGATTTTGCGAAAGCTTGTCAGTCGTTTCAGGAGTTCTGTAACAAAGTTGAAAAGCTCAGTAAAGTGATTGATACGGTTGCTCTTGGGTTGGCAACTGGTGGTTTAGTATTTCCTCCCCTTGAACTTGCTGCCGGAGCAGCGGAGGCAGTGGCTATTTCACTTAAAGTCGTTAAGTACACTTGTATAGTGCTTACGGGTAGTGATATAGATTTAGGTTTGAGTGCGATTAGTGATTTGTTTGGACAGGTAGTTAAGAGGTCTGGCGACCTTAAGAAAGCAGTCCAACCAGATTACAAACGAATAAACGAAGTCACATATTCTGCTGCTGGACTCATTAATTCATTTCGGAAAAAGGAGCCGACAGCTTCTAAAGAAGACTTGTTGCCTCAGTTCCGAAAGTTTCTTGCTGAAAAGTATAATTTTCCATTTGACGCTTGCGATAAACCTGCGACTACTCCTGCACCAGCACCAACTTGTTTGCCAGGAGGAGGTTCAATCTTTAAGGCAGAAGTCATCCCTTCAGTTCTCAACTATGGACAAGCAGCAGAAGTCAAAATTACCTACTGCGATTCACAAAACAAACTAAACAATATACTTGTAGAACTTAGTACAAGGAGTGGTAAACAAACCAAAAACATTCCCATTTCCTCTCCGAGTGGTACGGTAAGTTTTGAGATCCGAAACAAGCCAAACGCTTTTGGGGACTGTGATGACCTTGGTTTTGCCGCCACTGGTAGGCCAGGAATATCTGGTAGTCTTGTCATTACAGGTATAAGAGATAACGCTAATGGATTCGCTTCATTTGGGGCTCTGCCTGACTTTTTTCTCACTGGTGGATTAACTCAGATCCCTACTCAATTTGACAGTAGAAAGGTGTGTGATGCAGAGTTGGTTTAAGGGCGATCTATATTGAATAAAATTTGTAGGGGCGGGTTCACCGATCAATTCTGTCACCCACCGATAATCTTGATAAACCCGCCCCCACCCAACGAATAATCCCGAATAACTATCACTGAATAACCATTAAATTCAATGAATTATTAATTTCTGGGTGTGGTGGGGGCGGGTTTTTAGGATTGTCGATGGGTGTCAAATATCTGGGCGAACCCGCCCCTTGTATCTTAAAAGAGTGAATCAGTCGATCGCCACGTCATAGATTTAATCATACCGACAATCAGGCGATCGAGCCGACAATCAGGCGATCGTACCGATCATCAGGCGATCGTACCGATCATCAGGCGATCGTACCGATCATCAGGCGATCGTACCGACAACCAGTCGATTGTACCGACAACCAGTCGATCGTACCGATCATCAGGCGATCGTACCGACAACCAGTCGAT
>NZ_NXIB02000047.1 GCF_002412335.2 Tychonema bourrellyi FEM_GT703 | reverse complement strand
GGGGCATGGGGCATGGGGCATAGTTCACTTTTTTTGAGAACCGCTATAGATTAATCTGTTCCAAAATCGGGTCATCTAAAACCCAACCCTGTTGTTAAAATAAGTGAATGTAGCACAACCTTCTAAGCGGTTAGAACGTTCTTAATCGCTTAGAAGGTTACTGTCATTGAATTTTCCTGCTTTCTAAACATCCATCCGTTCAATCCGTTACACAATCCGTTGCCGAACTTCTTCCTTCTTTATATAAATATGCATAATTCTTGGAAACACGCATGGCTGGGGCATCTAGCCGCCAAAAAAGAAAAGTCGGCCCTGATTCCTAAAACATCAATTCCTGGACGGCATCTTTGGCGCATCCTGGGTAGTTTAGTGCTTTCTCAAGGAATATTGCTCTCGACACCGGTGTTTGCCGATACCGCGCCAAACACCATGAGTTACACCAAACTGATCGATAACATAGAAAAAGGGCAAGTCAGCAAAATTGAAATAGATGAAATCCAAAGAATCGCCAGAGTTAAGCTAAAAGACAAAAAAGCCACCGACGCACCCCAAGTTGTTACCCTGTTCGACTACAACAACCGCGAACTTTACTCGAAAATCCGCGCCAAAAAGATCGACTTTGAAGTCAAACAAACCGCAGACACCAGTGTAGCAGTCAGTTTAGTAGTAAACTTGCTGGTGATTTTAGCCGTGTTGGGAGTGCTGATGGCGATTTTGCGTCGATCGACCCAATCCCAAGGAAATGCCATGAACTTCGGCAAATCCAGAGCCCGTTTCCAGATGGAAGCCAAAACCGGCGTCATGTTCGACGACGTAGCAGGTATCGAAGATGCTAAAGAAGAACTTCAAGAAGTCGTCACATTCCTCAAAAAACCGGAACGCTTCACCGCGATCGGTGCGAAAATTCCCAGAGGAGTTTTGTTGATCGGGCCTCCGGGAACCGGCAAAACAATGTTGGCAAAAGCGATCGCAGGTGAAGCAGGCGTTCCCTTCTTCTCGATTTCCGGTTCCGAATTTGTGGAAATGTTCGTCGGAGTCGGCGCATCCCGCGTCCGCGACTTGTTCCGCAAAGCTAAAGAAAATTCCCCCAGCATCGTCTTCATCGACGAAATAGACGCAGTAGGAAGGCAACGCGGGGCGGGTATCGGTGGCGGAAATGATGAACGAGAACAAACTCTCAATCAGTTGCTGACAGAAATGGACGGCTTTGAGGGTAACAGTGGCGTGATTATCATTGCAGCTACCAACCGCCCCGATGTGCTTGATAGTGCGCTGTTGCGGCCTGGTCGGTTCGATCGCCAAGTAACAGTAGATTTACCCAGCTACAAAGGGCGTTTGGGAATTTTGGAAGTTCACGCCCGCAACAAAAAACTCGACCCAGAAGTTACCTTAGATAACATCGCCCGTCGTACTCCCGGCTTTTCCGGCGCTGACTTGGCAAATTTGCTCAACGAAGCAGCAATTCTGACTGCGAGACGGCGCAAAGAGACGATCGCGAATTTAGAAATTAACGACGCGATGGATCGAATTACGATCGGACTAACCCTCAATTCCCTACTCGATAGCAAGAAAAAGTGGATGACAGCATACCACGAAGTCGGACACGCCCTAGTAGCGACAATGCTCAAAAATGCTGACCCGGTAGAAAAGGTGACAATCATTCCTCGTTCCGGCGGCATTGAAGGCTTTACTAGCTTTTCGCTAGATGACGAAATGCTTGACAGCGAAGGTTTGAGAAGTCGATCGCTGATGTTAAACCGGATTACAGTAGCCTTGGGAGGACGGGCGGCGGAGGCAGAAATCTACGGCGATGACGAAATCGACACCGGTGCCGGTAGTGATATCCAAAAAGTTAGCAGTCTCGCGAGAGAGATGGTAACGCTTTATGGAATGTCCGATTTGGGGCCTGTGGCTTTGGAAAGTCCTAGCAATCAGGTGTTTATGGGCGGGGAGTGGGGTTCGCGATCGCAATATTCTGAAGAAATTGCCGACAAAATCGATCAACAAATTCGGAAGATTGCGTTTGACTGCTACGCAGAAGCGCGCCGGATTATCAGCGAAAATCGTCCTTTGGTCGATCGACTTGTCGAAGCACTTTTGGATTTAGAAACCATCGATGGCGATGAATTCCGCCAAATTGTCGATCGATACACCAAATCGGCGAAAAAACAATTGGCACCGAGATAAAGAGTCATTGGTCATTGGTCATTGGTCATTAGTCAGTTGTTAGTTATTTGTTATTTGTTAGTTGTTATTTGTTATTTGTTGGTTCCAATAACTAATGACTAAATTAAGACTGTTGCGCGTACATTTCCCGGAGCACCAAAGCCGGATCTACCCAACGCCCGCTGTACTTCAGTCCCCAGTGTAGATGAGGGCCAGAAGTGCGGCCAGTCATCCCGACTCTCGCAATTCGTGCACCAGCCGGCACTGTTTGACCTTGCCAAATTTGTAAGCCTTCGCGATCGGTATAATAACGTCCGCCGTTAGCAGTTTCTACCCGCCCTCTGAGGTGACAGTAAATGTGTTCCCAATCTCCCGATCGCACCACCATACCAGTACCGCACCTACCATCTTCCCAAACCTCTACAACTTGACCACCCCACCAATTACGAATGTAGCTACCTTCTGGGGCCGCCATATCCAAACCGTAATGAAAATCCCCACCACGGGGGCCGAAAGGAGAAGTGTAGTCTTGAAATTTTTCCACAGGAAAAGAAGCTTCTTGCCACAAATTACCCGTGGCTACTTTGCTTGGTAAACCTGACTGAGCTTTCACCAACTCTTGCTGTAAATAAGGGCTGATCAAAACAATAGCGATCGAAAGTGCCAGCAGCAGCATTTGTCTGAGACGAAAAAAGCGTTTTACTGTCAGCGGGCCTCTAGAGTCTTGCAGGATTTTTTTCACGGCTCAAAGTTAAATGTATGTGTGGGTATGCGTTGTCTGTGAGTGCCAATTCGCTGCAAGATTGCGTGGGAGCTCTACCCGATGCAGCGAATCGGTTGACCAACGTGTATCTTACCCCATGCACAAATCATGTCAAGACTTCCAGTTCCACTAAGCTGTTACGCATTTAAAATGGTATTGTAGGGTGCGTCAGTTTTCAGGTGTTTCCCATGTATAGTCAGTGTTCTAGCTGACGCACCCTACATGGATAGTTAGTGGTTTAAATGCTCCACAGCTTATCGTGACTCGAACTTGCAAATAACTTTGATTATGGGATAAATTAGAACGAAATAGTTTGGAGAACCCTCGGTGATGAAAGAAAACGAAACTCTCATGGGGCGTTACAAAATACTGGAACATCTTAAAAGCGGTGGGTTTACCGAAACCTACTTAGCGAAAGATGACCTTTTACCAGGCAACCCTCAATGCGTAATTAAGCAACTCAAGCCTCGATCCCTCGATCCATTGACTTTACAGGCGGCTAGAAATCTGTTTGACACTGAAGCTAGGGTACTAGATATCTTAGGACACCATGACCAGATCCCAAGTCTGCTTGCTTACTTTGAAGAGAATGAGGAATTTTACCTAATCGAGGAGTTTATTGACGGGGAGAGCTTGGATCAAGAACAGGCTCAAGGTCAGAGGTTGAGCGAACCGCAAGTTATTGCCCTGCTGCAAGATGTATTAGAAGTCCTAAAGTTTATCCATCAGTCCAATGTCATACATCGGGATATCAAGCCCTCAAACATAATTCGTCGTAAAGATGGCAAAGTAGTTTTGACGGGTTTTGGTTCTGTCAAACAAGTTAATACTCAGGTCGTTACGGGTGAAGGAGAAACAAGCTTTACAGTTCCAGTTGGCACCAATGGCTATATGCCAAATGAGCAACAAGGTGGAAAGCCACGTTTTAGCAGCGATATCTATGCTTTGGGTATGACGGCTATTCATGCTCTCTGTGGAACACCACCTAGTAAACTACAGGAAGATCCACAAACTGGCGAGGTTATTTGGCGTTACCAGACTCAGATTGGCGATCGGTTAGCCACTATTTTGGATAAGATGGTGAAATCGCACTACAGAGATCGCTATCAAACTGTTGATGAAGTCATTCACGACTTACAAAATCTAACAACACCTGAGATAGAAGTTCCACCTGACTCTGAATTTACATCGGGTTCTAGTGTTGTTACTAGCGGATTAAACTGGCAGAAAATCCGCAAGCCTGTCTCAATTGTTGCATTGGTGGCTCTTGTAGCCATTATTGGTAGTATTGTTGCGTATCTTAATCTCAATAAAAATTCAACCGTATTTGTTCAGCCACTACCAACTTCAACTGCAACACCAACTGCAACACCAACATCAACACCAGAACCCACACCTACAACAGCAGCAGAGTTTGTTGAACGCGGCTATAAACGGCTTGATCCTGAATCAGCAGCGGAATACAAGGAAGCACTGGCTGACTTTGAAGAAGCACTTAAACTCAACTCGAATCTCCCTGAAGCGTTAAGCGGTAAAAATACCGCCGAAGGTTGGTTACTGTTAAATGAACAAAAATATCAAGAAGCACTTGCTAAGTTTGATAAGGCCGCCGAAATTAAACCAGATGCCGCTAATGCTTGGGTGGCTAAAGGTGATGCCTTGATGAATTTGCAGAAATATCCAGAGGCTCTAACTGCTTATGAAAAAGCCACGCAAGTCAAGCCCGACTATTATTTAGGTTGGTTTGGTCAGGGAATTGCTCTAGCTGCATTGCAGAAATATAAAGAGGCAATTGTGGCATACGACAAGGCTTTGGAACTCACATCAGACAACTCTTTTATTTGGAATACACGCGGCGACGCTCTACGGAGCTTGGAGCAATATACAGAAGCCATTGCCTCCTATGACAGGGCTATAAAAATAAACGAAACTTATCTAGATCCCTTGGTTGGTAAAGCTTCTGCTCTTTTTCTCTCAGGTAAACGCCAAGAAGGGCTTGCTGCTATTGATAAAGCAGTTAAAATTGATGATAACTCTGCTTATGCCTGGATAGCACGGGGTGAGTTACTGAATAGTGATGGCGGACATGAAGGAGCACTTGCTTCTTTTGAAAGGGCAATAAAAATTGATGCAAAAAATTATCTAGCTTGGCGGGGAAAATCTAACGCTCTCCTTAAGTTAAGGAGGTTGCCAGAAGCAATCGTGGCTGCTGATGAGGCGATCAAGTTTACTCCAAACTATCCTCTTGAGCAGGCAGCGTCTTGGAATACTAAAGCTATTGCTTTGTATGAATCACGACAACTTCAGGAAGCCAAAATTGCCCATGAAAAAGTTGTACAACTCAATCCTAATGGAGAGGTAGGTTGGTCTAACCTCAGCGAATTACTCAACCTGCTTAAGGAATATGATAAAGCACTTGAAGCCGCAGAGAAAGCTTTAAAAATTAAGCAAACTATAGGGGGTTGGAATCAGCAAGCTAATGCTTTATTTGGTCTGAAACAATACTTAAAAGCCATTGCCGCCTACGATCAAGTTTTGAAACTCAAGCCAGACTACCATTATGCTTGGGTTGGCAAAGGCAATGCTTACTACGAATTAGGACAATACAAAGATGCTGTTGCTGCCTATGATAAGGCTTTGGAAATTCAACCAAAAGATAGACCGCTTCAGGAGCAATCTGATAAATATGCAACTTGGAATTATAAAGGTAAGGCACTTTTAGCAGAAAAACGCTATGAAGATGCCTTGAATGCCTTTGATAAAGCCATTGAAATAAAAGCTGATTTTGCTGATGGTTGGTTCAATAAAGGTAGAACACACTATGAATTGAAACAGTACAAAGAATCTCTGGATGCTTACAATAAAGTCCTGGAGATCAAGCCGGATTATGCTGAAGCTAAAGTTAAGCGAGAGGAGGTATTGCAATTGCAAAAAGTAGGTCAACCAAATTAATAGCGTAGAGCATCATTACATTGTTAGTAAAGCCATATTGTTGTTATAGGGAGAATCATCATGCTGGATAAAACACTAAATGGTCAATACGAAATCATCAGATTCTTAGGTAAAGGAGGATTTGGAGAAACTTATATAGCACTAGACAAAAATAAGCTTAAGTCTCAGTGTGTAGTTAAGCAACTCAAACCAAAAAATACAGATATAGATACTTTGAAGGCTGCAAAAAAATTATTTGACCGAGAAGCTAAAATTTTGAAGCAGTTAGGTCATCACAACCAAATACCAAAGCTTTTGGCGCACTTTGAAGAAGATAAAGAGTTTTATTTAGTAGAAGAGTTTATTGATGGAAACGATTTGAAAAAAGAACTTGAAGCAGTCAAGCAATTTAGTGAACAGCAAGTAATTGCTTTACTGCGAGATGTTCTGGAAATCTTGAAATTTGTCCATCAAAAGGGCGTAATTCACCGTGACATTAAGCCATCTAATTTAATTCGCCGTCGTCACGATGGCAAAACTGTTCTAATTGACTTTGGGGCTGTTAAAGAAGTTACTACTCAAGATACCTCTTCTGATGGAATAACAAGCTTTACTATTGCTGTTGGAACTCGTGGTTATATGCCAAATGAGCAGCAGGGCGGTAAGCCTCGTTTTAGCAGCGATATTTATGCCTTGGGTATGACAGCTATCCATGCCTTAACTGGAATGTCCCCGCCAACTCCATCTAACAAGTTCTCAAACCAGTTACAAGAACACTCAAGAACTGGCGAGATTATCTGGCGGCAGTATGCTCAAGTGAGCAACCAATTAGCAGCTATTTTAGACAAGATGGTAAAAACACACTACAGAGATAGATACGATCGAGCAGAAGATGTTCTCAAGGATCTACAAAAGTTATCCTACTCTTCTGATACTACAAGTGGTACTGACTTCTCGACTATTGCTACCAGAAAACTAGCATTGCTGAAATTACCTAAGCTCAAGTATATTTTGGTTGGTTTAGCAGCCATAGGTTTAGCTATAGGCGGAAGTCTAACTATTCCTCAATTCTTAGTATCAAACAAAAGCGAACAGCCACCGTCACCAAAACCTTCAACTGCGACTGACTTTGTGAAACAAGGCAATGATTTATATAACTCTAAAAAATATGAAGAAGCAATTAAAGCTTATGACGAAGCTTTGAAGGGGAATCCAGATAAACCAGAAGAAATCTGGAATAGTAGAGGTTTAGCACTATCTAAATTAGAAAAATACCAAGAGGCAGTAGATTCTTATGATAAGGCATTAGCCATCAGGCCAAATGATGCAGATGCAGATGCCCTGAACCTTAAAGCTATAGCACTGGAAAAGCTCAATAAACTTGACGACGCTATTGCTACTTACGATCGTGCTATAAAAATCGCTCCTAAAAATCATACAATTTTGAACAATCGAGGTCTTGCTTTATATAATAAAGGGAAAATTGAAGAAGGACTTAAAGATATTGAAAAATCCCTAGAACTTGACCCGCAAGATTACAATACTTGGTATAGTAAAGGAATATTTTTTCACAAACTAAAGAAATACAAAGAAGCTGTTGTTGCCTACGATCGCGCAATAAATATAAAACCGGGATTACCTGAAACTTGGGTTATTAGAGGTCATGCACTCGTTGACCTTCAGCGTTATAAAGAAGCAGTTTATTCTTATGATGAAGCTATTAGAAACAAACCTGACTATCTTGAAGGTTGGGTAGGCAAAGGCAGGGTACTACGGGACTTATCACGTTATGAAGAGGCCTTAACTGCCCATGATAAAGCTCTTGAATTGCAACCCAATGATATTGGCATTTGGGAAATGCAAATAGACTCTCTCAACAATCTGAAACGCTACGATCAAGCTTTGGAGTATTTCCTAAAAGCTACAAAAAATATTACTCCAAGTGTTAATTTGTTAAACCTTCATGTTATTTCTCTCTATCGCTTAGGACGCTATGAAGAAGCACTAAATTTTTGTGAACAAATCTTAAAAAAAGATGACAGTAGTCTGACTGCAAGTTTCGTATGGCGGAATAAAGGTGCGAGTTTGAATAAATTGAAACGTTATTCAGAAGCACTTCCTGCTTATGAAAAGTCTTTATCTATTGAACCATCAAATGCTCAATTTTGGTTTGAGAAAGGCAAAATACTATTTGAGCTACAGCAATATAAAGAAGCTGTTGCTGCTTATGATAAAGCAATTGAGTTAAAGCCTGACTACCAAGAAGCAAAAGACGCGAGAAAACTAGCAGTAGAAAAACAGTAAATTGCCAAAACTTTACAATTGTCATTTAGGCCACTTACCTATCCATACACCACCCCGAAAACGCCAGCGCGGAAATAGTAACCGCATCACTACCCAAGAGGAAACATAAGCGGCAAATGAAACTAAGCTGTAGTGCAGTGTAAACCATTCTAGGTGAAATTCACTACTGGAAATAAAAGGCAACAAATCAGTTTTAATCAGTAGAACTAGCAAAACTGATTCAGCAATAGCAGCAAAGAATTGAAAAATTCCAGGCCAGTCATGATCCCATAAGAACTTCTGCAACCAGTCATAGAGAATATCCCAGCCTAAACCCAACAATCCAACATAGAAAAGTACCCAGAAGTAAATCGTACTAGCTTCATTTCCCACATACCCAAAAGCGAAGGGCAGAGTAAATAAAACACCAACTGTTGCCAAAAGAAATATTCGCGTTTGCCAGCGTCCAAATAATGTAGGTGTCATGGTTCTTGATTAGTTGCCCATTTAATCCATTGCCAAAAAGATCCTATACCATTAAGGTATTTAATTTTGGGAGCGCCCGCTCTCACCAATCCTTCAGCCGAACGTTGAGCAGCGTACTGTAATCCCAAGAAAGTGTCAACTGGAGCATAAGGCCCCCCCAAAGTCATAATACCAGCAGCATACATTCGACCTCGGTTCTTCTTACGCTTGTCCTGATTACGCATTTCCTTGATTTCAAAATCATTAGCAACGTGCAACCGCCCAAAAGGATTAAGCGGTAGCCGATAGTGGCCGATTAAATCCTTTAATAAAGGACTACCATCAGGGTTTGACTCTAACCCCGTTGCATCAATGATGAAATCAGCTTCAATGTTAGTTTTAATTTGGCTCTTAGCACTACTGCTACTAATCCACGTAACAGGCTGTCCTTGCTGATTGCGCTCAACTTTCTCTATTTTGCCAAAAGTAATCCTATACCATCCTTCTTTTCGACCTTGATCAATAATTTGTCGCCAGTCATGTCGGTCGGCGGTAGTTGTACCTGCCCAATCTTCTAAAAGTTGATAACGCCCAGGTGGATTAGCAGCTTCTAACATCTTTCGCATATCACCGCCCCATGTCCCTTTAGGCCAATTGTAGGGTTGAAACTCCCAATGATTTTCTACATAGCGCTGTGCAGATCCAAATTTACCCCCTTTAGGATTAGGAGAACGCATCAAATGAATAATCGTAATTTGGTCATTTTGTTGACGTATTTCGTTAAGTCGTTGGATAATTCTGGAGGCAACAATACCCCGACCTCGCACAATTACTGTACCTCCTTGCTTCTTTAGCTGTTTATAGACAGATTCATGATTTTCATAAGCATTAACTACTGATTGGCAATCTCCTGTTGTTTCTCGATATTCCAACAGGTCAGGCAAGAATTTTACAGTAGGGTAGCCAATACATAAGTGAACGTATCGTGCTACTAGAACCTGATACTCATGCACTCTCGCTTCTGTAGGAGAATAGACAATCACATAACGACCATCATCAGTTTTTCGGATAGCCAAGATATTGCCAGAACGCCACATAGCCTTCCAGCCAATGCGATCAGATTCCCTATCCATAGATGCAAAAACATCCCCAGATCGGGGGCTGTAAGTATCCGCAAGCACTGGCTCTGCAAACACTTGCCACAGGTACTTGAAGGCAGGAATGAGATTACCTGAAAAAAGGTTTCTCCATGCCTCTCTAATCGCATACCCAGGCCATCCCCAAATATTATCTGGGCAAGAATCAGAACCAGACCGAATTCTTTCATATTCTGGAATTTGTGAATTTCGACAGATTAGACGATAGCGGCTATAAGGTTGGTGTTCGCCACGCCCGATCACTCTAATTTGCTCTGCTTTAACCCCCCAAATTCTGATAGCATCTACCCAGGCAAAGCTACCCATACCACCGCCAATGGCAGCATAGTCTTTCTCTTCATAGTGACTCTGCAACACAGTGCGTTTAATCTCTTCGATGGACACACACTCAGCACCAAAAATATTTGGTAGTGGAGGATTTTTCTCTTGAGTTATCGCCGAACGATAGTCTAGCAGATCGCTTTCTGGATGAAAAAACATCCCTGAGTCAGGAGACTTATTTGGTGTGGCACGCACAGCCTGAGCCTCAGCAATACTAGATTCTGGATCGAAAATAGTTGAGCTTGGAGATACAGCTTCTGTAGACTCAGATTCCGTTTCTGGAAGCAAAGTAAAAGTAATGCTATACGGACCAATCTTCAGAGTGTCTCCACTGGCTAAAGGTTCGCTAGATTGGCGAATCCATCGATCTTTTACATAGATCCCATTTACACTTTTGTCTGTTATTGCTAATTGACCATTAACAATCGCTATCAGCGCATGGAAACGAGAAACTTGTTTGCTGTTAAGAACAGTTCGGGCAACCTGCTGACCTTCAAGAGTAGTCGGCATCTGATCCAATTTGCGGCCTAATGCCACAGGAAGAGTTAAAACTGGTTGCCACTGTTCGCCTGTAACAGGATCTTCCCAACTAAGTTGAACTTGCATAAAATTAATAAGCCAGAGCTTGTTCTTAAAATATAGCAACCGCCAAGGCAATTAGGACATAGACTAGAAGTAGTTCCTGTTCCTAGACAGCGCTCGCCACCCTATCACCAAACCCTACAGTTAGGAACTCTGGCTGTCTATACTTTACAGCTTGCTTGTCACCCCGTCAAGGCTTCCGGGTGAATGCCGGGGGTGAGCCCCAAAAAATTGCTCACGGAATTGCTGCTACCGTTGAATTCGATCGACCTTTTGTTTAACACTGTATTGTAAGTTCGGGGATTTTGGATGTCATCCAAAATCTCAAATTCATCACAGACACATCAAGCAATGCTTACTGAAATTTTCCCTTTTACTTTTGCCATAGACGAAACTGCGATCGCCGGTGCATCTTTGTGGTCCTTGGCCCTGTATTGGGGCTTGTCACCCCTCACCGAATGGATCATCCTGCAACTCAACCGCTGGATGAATTTTGCCGAAAGATCCCTCTACACTTCCGAAACCGAGTTTGAAAGAACCAGGCAAGCCAGAGAAGCTCAAAATGCCTTTTACGCTTCGCTGTTGAGCATTCTACCCTTTTTGATTGTGGGGGGATTGTGCAATTGGGGCGTAGAATTGTCTCTGGGAACAAGTTGGGCGATATCTATGGGAACTATCGCCTGTATTGGGGCGGGAGTTTACGAACTCGGCCGGCGAGATGGTGAGGAGTCTTAGGGGATTTTAGATTTTGGATTTTGGATTTTGGATTGGGCTTTTGCAACAGCTTCAGAGATTTTGCCACATCTAGAATTGATGGTTATCTCAACTCCAAAACTCCAAATCTATAACTCAATTTTTTAAATAAAAGGATATTTTTAACTAAATCAAATGAATTTTAAACCAGAATTAACATCATTAAATCAAGCCCGTGCCACCTTCCAACAAATTTGGGGATATGACGACTTTCGGCCGCCCCAAGGAGAAATTGTCAGCAGTTTATTGGCAGGAAAAGACACGCTGATAATTATGCCGACTGGTGGCGGCAAATCTATCTGTTTTCAACTGCCAGCTTTGTTACAAACAGGCTTAACTCTCGTAGTTTCGCCGCTGGTAGCGCTGATGGAAAATCAAGTGCAAGAATTGCGCGATCGCAATTTACCCGCTTCCCTACTTCACAGTCAATTGTCAAGACAGCAACGGCGCCAAACTATGCAGTCGTTGGAACAAAATAAGTTGAGATTGCTGTACCTATCTCCCGAAACTTTGCTTAGCAAACCTGTCTGGGAAATCATCAGTCAGCCACACATCCAAATTAATGGTTTAATATTAGATGAAGCTCACTGTTTAGTCCAGTGGGGTGATACATTTCGACCAGCTTATCGGCGTTTGGGTACTGTGCGATCGGCTTTATTGAAAACTCAGCCGGAAGGAAGTAAAATTGCGATCGCAGCTTTTACCGCTACAGCCAACCCTGAAGCACAAAAAATCATCAAAAATGTCTTGCAATTGCAAAAGCCGGAAGCATTTCTGCTAAGTCCCTATCGTTCTAACTTACACCTGCAAGTCCAAACTGTTTGGACTCCGAGGGGACGAAAACAGCAGTTATTAAATTTTATTAAATCTCGACCAAAACAAGCAGGTTTAGTGTATGTTCGGACTAGAAAAGATTCCGAAAAATTGGCGAATTTGCTGGAAGAATCAGGTTATCAAACAGCCGCATATCACGCAGGTTTAAGTCCAGAAGAACGGCGACAAATTGAAACAGCTTGGCTGAATAATCAGCTTAAGTTTGTGGTTTGTACCTCAGCATTCGGTATGGGAATTAATAAGTCGGATGTCCGATGGGTTGTCCACTATCAAGCACCTTTGCTATTATCAGAATACATTCAAGAAATTGGTAGAGGCGGACGGGACGGCAAATCGGCGATCGCCCTGACGTTAATTAGCGAACCGACGGGCTGGCTGTATCCCGAAGATAAACAAAGAAAGGAGTTTTTTCAGGATAAATTGCGATCGCAATATCGAGAAGCTCAGCAGCTAGCCAAAAACCTACCAGTGAAAGGTACTGTAGATGCAGTGGGGCGCGAATTTCCCGAAAGTGCGATCGCCCTTTCGATTCTCCACAGTAGCGGACAATTAAAATGGCAAGATCCTTTTAATTATGTTATTAATAAATCTGCACAGCCGAAAGCCGAAAAACCAAATTTTACCATCGCTGAGGAAATGGTAAAATATTTGAAATACAACCAATGTAGGTGGCAATTTTTGTTGGAAGCTTTTGGGTTTGCAAATGAGGCGAAATCTATGCGTTGCGGACACTGCGATAATTGTCGGTGATTTTAAAGGAAGAAGGAAGAAGGAAGAAGGGAAATGCAGTCACATCGATCGATTCTCAATTAGCGATTACCGATTACCAAATAAAGTAAATGATAGAAATAGACACGGAACAAATGTACACAGTTGAAAATATAGGGGAATTGAATCAAAATAATGTTAGTCAACGATTAGATATTTGGCTGTCAAACCAAATACCAGATTTATCCCGATCGCGAGTCCAAACTCTCATATCACAAGGTAACGTCAAAGTCAATGACGAAACTTGCACATCGAAAAAAATCTCAGTAAAAACAGGCGATCGCATTCACCTCACTTTACCCGAAACCCAACCAACTTCCCTACAGCCGGAATCAATTCCCCTCGATATTCTCTACGAAGACGACAGCCTAATTATCATCAACAAACCCGCCGGATTAGTCGTCCACCCCGCCGCCGGACATCCAGACGGTACCTTAGTCAACGCGCTTTTAGCCCACTGTCCCTTATCAGCAATCGGCGGAGTCCAAAGGCCGGGAATCGTCCATAGACTAGACAAAGATACAACAGGAGCGATCGCGATCGCCAAAACCGACATAGCCCACCAACACATACAAGCCCAACTCAAAACCAAAACCGCCCGCCGCGAATATTTAGGCATAGTTTACGGCATCCCTAACGCCGAAACAGGCACGGTAGACTTACCAATCGGCCGGCATCCCACAGACCGCAGAAAAATGGGTATAGTACCAGTAGAAAAAGGCGGTCGCGACGCAATTACTCACTGGCAAATCAAAGAAAGAATTGGTAATTATAGTCTAATTCACTATCAATTAGAAACTGGTCGCACCCATCAAATTCGCGTCCACACAGCCGAGATTAAACATCCGATTATCGGCGACCCGATGTACAGTTCCAACCGTTCTATCGGGGTCAATTTAACCGGACAAGCCCTCCACGCATGGCGGCTACAATTAGAGCATCCCATATCAGGGGAATTAATTGAGGCGATCGCACCTTTACCCGATCAATTCAATACTCTGCTGAGAATATTGCGGCTGCGAGCTCAGACATAAACGATCTGATTGTTGACTGTTGACTGCTGACTGTTGACTGTTGACGGTGAGTCGAAAAAGTGAACACAATAAAACCCCCCTTGAACAAGTTGAACAAGGGGGGTTAGACGCATAAAGTACGTCTGATCCTTCTTATATCGTTTCCGGTTGTATCGGTATTGTTTAAACTGCCAACTGTTAACAGTCAACAGTCAACAGTCAACAGTCAACAGTCAACGGTCAACAGTCAACGGTCAACAGTTGACAATCATTTTGGTGCAACCAGAAATGATATTACATCGAAGAACCTAAACCGGCGTAAGCACCGTAAAAGAAAAGAGACAAGATGCCCAAAGCACCAAGGCCAGCTACAGTAGCTACCAGCCACAAAGGAATTCTGCCACCACTAGACATAGCAATCACCTCAATAATTTACAGCTAAACAAATTCGATCGAACTATCGACATCAAACTCAAACACCAGTTAGTTAAAGAAATAACTGGAGAACAAAATACCTAAAACAAAAATCAGCAAGAGACCCAAATAAAGAGAAGTCCGGTTTAACTCAACAGGCTGCTCATTGGGATTAGGAACGCGCTCAGGCATGGTAAACTCCTATTTATCGTTGAATAAATTGCATTGCTGCGATCGCGCCCAAAAAGAAAAGAGTTGGGACACCTAAAGTATGAACTGCTAGCCACCGCACCGTAAAAATCGGATACGAAATCGGCTCATTGTTTGGGGTTCTGCTCGTCATTTTTCCAGATCCTTGTTAAATTACTTGCCTATGAACTGATCTACTTGTTTCTTAGCTTCAAAGCGATCGGAAATAATCGGCACTTCCTCACGCTGCGGAGTGAAATACTGGTTAGGGCGAGGAGTGCCAAAAGCATCGTAAGCCAAACCAGTGGACACAAACAGCCATCCAGCAATAAATAAAGCTGGAATGGTGATGCTGTGAATTACCCAATAACGGATACTTGTAATAATGTCCCCAAACGGACGTTCTCCAGTTGTACCGGCCATCTAAAATTCTCCTTTCAACAAATCGACAGACAATCTCTATTACTATTCTACTATCAAGCAGCTTGCGCGGAACCTTGATATTTCAGTAGAGTACCGTTCGCGCCGATAATAAATCCGCGTTCTGGGCCCATAAACACAATCCTGTAAAAATTAGCAGGAACGTCTTCTACTTCGCGGTCTTTTTGCCAAGTTTTCCCGCCATCCAAACTGCATAGCAAATTGCCGCCGCCACCAGCTACCCAAACTTCATCATTAGTCCGGTAAGCCATGTCTAGCAAACCCCAACTCGCCTTGCGATCGGGAAAAAACGGTTTTCCCCAACCTTCGGCTTCGGAGGCATCGCTAAACTGAATCTGACCACCACGGGCGATCATCCACAAACGCCCGTCCTTGGTAAAGCCCATATTTTGGAGACGACGAGAACTGTTGCGGTTGTGAGGTTCCCAGGTATTTTGTCCCGGTTTCCACACAGAATAGAAATTTCCTTTGGAGGAAACAGCAACATACTGCCCATCTTCAGAACGGTTGATATTGCGAACGACTCCAAAGGAATCCTGCACAACAGCTTTCCAATTCTTGCCACCGTCAGAAGTGCGGTAAATCGCTCCCACATCGGTGGTCATTTCTGCCGAATTGGGGCCTTGGGCTGCGATCGTACTTGGAGATCCCGGTAACTGAGAGCTCAAGGCAATCCGAGTCCAAGATTTGCCCTCATCATCTGTGTGGAGCAAAACTGAAGGCTGGCCGACAATCCAGCCTTCGGAACCCGAAAAGCTCACCGAAGAAAAACGCGACCTGGTATCGTCGATATCCAGGGCGATCGGCTTCCAATTCGTACCGCCGTCGGTGGTTTCAAACAGAGTCGCCTCAGAACCCACCACCCAGCCGTGCTGATCGTTGCCCGCAAAGGCAATATCCTGCAAATTAGCTTGCGTCGGCAAGGCAATTACCTGCCAAGGGTTGTAACTCACAGAACCGATCGTGCTGCAACCCGCACAGATGAGTGCAGCCGCCAATAACATTACAATTCGTTGCCAAAATCTCACAATCGTCTTACTGCAAACCATACATACTAAGTAAAAACAAGAAACCAACGACCAAGCCGCCAAAAATCAGTAAACTTTTCTGACCTTCAGTCATGCTGTTGACACCGACGCCGTAGCGCTGATTTGCTTTAAATCCCGACGCCCCTTCCATCTGACCGAGGTTTTGAAACATCGACTTGCGCGCCCCGCAAACGGGACAGACCCAAGTCGGGGTTACGTCTGTAAAAGCAGTGCCGGGGGCAATTGCATTTTTAGGATCGCCCTTTTTAGGATTGTAGACGTACCCGCAGGCTCGGCACTCATGCCGATCGAGGGTTGTCGTCTCAGTGGCTCGATCGCTCATAGCTCGAAAAGAATAGGCTAGCTAATCTTAAAATATACATTAAAAATTATTGCAGAATATGGACGATTTATCTCAACCAACTCGTAATTTCAGTTACAAAAAATCTATATAATGTAAAGATCGAGTTACAAACCCTTTCACAGAGGCAGTAATTATTCACCGTGTTTGCACTTAGCGGCTACGAGTATTTCTTAGGGTTCCTGTTAATTTCCAGCCTAGTTCCTATCCTCGCCCTGACGGCGGCGAAGGTACTGCGGCCCAAAAGTCGTCCCTACGACCGACGGACTACCTACGAATCTGGCGTCGAGCCGATCGGCGGAGCTTGGATTCAGTTCAACATCCGATATTATATGTTCGCCTTGGTCTTCGTCATCTTTGATGTAGAGACAGTCTTCCTCTATCCTTGGGCGGTTGCTTTCAACCAACTAGGACTTTTGGCTTTTATCGAAGCCTTGTTTTTCATTACGATCCTCGTTATAGCTCTTGTATATGCTTGGCGCAAAGGAGCCTTAGAATGGTCTTAACTTCTGACAAATCACAGAAATCGCTAATTGTCAACCCCGCCCTACGCCCTGAAGTCACAACCGAATTATCAGAGAATGTCATTCTAACTACGGTTGATGACCTCTATAACTGGGCGAGACTTTCGAGTTTGTGGCCGCTGCTTTACGGCACGGCTTGCTGCTTCATCGAGTTTGCAGCTTTGATTGGATCGCGCTTTGACTTCGATCGCTTTGGCTTAGTACCGCGATCGAGCCCACGACAAGCCGACTTGCTAATCACCGCCGGTACGATCACCATGAAGTACGCCCCCATCTTGGTGCGGCTGTACGAACAAATGCCCGAACCCAAATACGTGATCGCGATGGGCGCTTGCACCATCACCGGTGGAATGTTCAGCGTAGACTCCCCCACAGCAGTCAGAGGCGTTGACAAACTGATTCCAGTAGACGTGTACATACCAGGCTGTCCCCCGCGTCCAGAAGCGATTATTGACGCGATCGTCAAACTGCGGAAAAAAATCGCCAACGATTCGATGCAAGAACGCGGCAACTTGCAGCCCACCCACCGCTACTACACCAGACCCCACAAAATGAAGGTAGTAGACGACATTTTGGATGGCAAATATTTGTCAATTCCCGGCCGGATGGCCCCACCAAAGGAACTCACCGAAGCTATGGGAATGCAAGTTCCACCGGGCCTACTGACTGCACAAAAACAGGAGGTAAACCGTGGCTGAGACAGAAACCTCAATTGTTGAAGCCGGGAAGGTTTCCCAGTGGTTGACTCAGAATGGCTTTGAACACGAAGCTTTAGCGGCGGATAATTTGGGTGTGGAGATTTTAAAGGTCGATCGGGACTTCTTAATTCCCATGTCAACAGCATTGTACGCCTACGGGTTCAATTATATGCAGTGCCAGTGCGCCTACGACCAAGGCCCTGGACAAGATTTAGTCAGCGTTTACCACTTGGCTAAACTGACAGATAATGCTTCGCACCCCGAAGAAGTCCGCGTCAAAGTATTTATTCCACGGGAAGATCCGAGAGTGCCATCAGTCTACTGGATTTGGAAGGCTGCGGATTTTCAAGAGCGGGAATCCTACGATATGTACGGCATCGTCTACGAAGGACATCCGAATCTGAAACGGATTTTGATGAACGAAGATTGGGTAGGCTGGCCGTTGCGGAAGGATTACATTTCGCCTGATTTCTACGAATTGCAAGACGCTTATTAATGTTTTGAGTTTTTAACTCAAAATACAGTTGGTCGTTTTGTAAGCACCTACTTCTTTGAGGAGTGGGTGCATTGTTTTGTGCGTTTTTTTGGGAAAGGTCGATTCCCTACGGGATAGCTTCGCTTCACGAAACTTTTTGGGATATGATAAAAGTGTGCCCGTCACCTTGCCACAATTTGAATGTCTGCTTATGCCCAAAAAGATTAGAGAACTCAAAAGCCTGCTACTCAAAGCTGGGTTTACTTATCGTTCGGCAAAAGGTAGTCATACAAGATGGGTTCATTCTTTACTACCTAATGAAGGAATTACCATTGCTGGAAATGATGGCGATGATGCGAAACTGTATTTAGAGAGAGAAGTTAATCGAAAAATTGGAATATTAAAAGCAATTGAAGAAGAGGAATCTGAATCATGAAATTACCTTATATAATTGTTATTCAATGGTCGGATGAAGATAAATGCTACCTAGTTCACTTACCTGATTTTCCATCTCAGCAATTCCACACTCACGGAAATACCTACGAAGAAGCTTTGCAGAATGCAGTAGAGGTATTAGAGCTTTTGGTTGAAGAATATCAGACAGATGGTAAATCTCTCCCAGCACCTAAAACTTTAGTAGGAAACTTGCTGTTTGCTTGAATGTAGATTGGAAGTTATTGAGCATTATTCGGAAATTCCGAGATTAACAACCTGCTATCCTTAAACTCGAAATGGTTACAGTATAAGCGGGAGAAGAACTTGCGGGCTTGATAAAAAATTGGACTTCAGGTTGATAAGTGAAATAGCGAATAAACCTGCGACCTTTAATGATACTGTTTACTTTCTCAGCCAATCAAAAATCTGGTGATTCATCAAAATGACGACTTTGACCGTAGAAATCCTTTGTTCCGAGGCTGCAATATTTTCAGCCGCCGAGTCTCAACACCCGGAACCTCTGCTTTATGGCATCACAGACGGAAAGGCTGTTGGGACATATTTGGAGCAAAAGTTCAGACTCTATCTCAAGCAGCGTTATGAATTTCTAGATGGCAATTCAGCAAGCGGCATCGATTTCCCAGGGATATTGGTTGACATGAAGGTAACAAGCGTTAGGCAACCACAGTCGTCATGTCCTTTCAAATCTGCAAGGCAAAAGATTTTTGGGCTGGGATATTCACTGATTATCTTTGTTTATGAAAAGACAGACAACAGTACGATCCGAACTGCAACGCTGAATATTTTGCATACAATTTACGTGAGTGCCGAAAGAACAGCCGATTTTCAAATGACTCGTGGAATTCGCAATATTTTAGACAACGAAGGCAATAAAGATGATTTGCTTGCTTTTATGTTTGACAAAAATCTACCAAACCTTGGAAAATTGCGATCGGCGGGCTTTATAAAAAATTGGAGTTTAGGTTAATCGGTGAAATGGCTGATAAACCTGTGGTTTTTGATGATACTGTTTACTTCCTCAGTTTTGACGATGAGAGAGTTGTACATGAAACTTTTGAGCTTTTGAATTCACCGGCTGCTATTAAGTTTTATTCGTCGATTGTATTTTGTAGGGGCGGGTTCACCAACAATTTATGCCTAAAATCAAACATCTCAAAAACCCGCCCCCCAAGAGAAAATTCCCAAATAAGCTGTGTTGCATCTAGATTGCCTATGCTATTAGAGAGGGAGAGGGGAAGATGGGGAGAGGGGGAGAGGATTTGAAGATTTTTGCTCCTCCATCAAAATATACAATTTAAATGCACAACAGCTTACTATATTTTTGATACAAATTCTAAAATATGTTGGGCGGTAATCTGCGGTTTTTCTAAATGGGGAACGTGCCCGCAATCGGGTATCCAAATTAGTTGAGAATTGGCGATCGCACTTTCAAACCTAGTCGCATCTGCTGTCCCCAAAATTCGGTCTTGTTTCCCCCACAAAATCAGCGTTTGCTGCTGAATCTCCGACAATTTTTCCCCAAAACCACAGTAACCGCCGCTTTTGGTGAACGCAATTAAAGCTTGATTCCAATTGGGTACTTCCAAGTGCAAAGCAGCGCAAGTTTGTGCATCAACAGAAGCCAAAGTTTTATCGAAATAAGCATTCACGCTAATTTTTTGCCGAATTTTTGGGTTTCGCAAAAATGAAGTTGCCAAATATCCTAAAGGTGGAATTAAAAATTTTCCGTTATTAGCTGTTATGGCAAAACCTGCGCTGTCTATTAAGATTAATTTTTTGACAAGTTCGGGATGATTGAGAGTGAAATCAATTGCTGCGGCACCTCCCATTGATGCACCAATTAAGATTACTGGTTGCGAAATTAGGGTTTTCCAGAAATAGTAGAGGTGACTTCCAATCGCCATCGCGCTGAATGGTAAACCCGCCACTCTTTCTGTAAACCCAAAACCTAGTAAATCCACCGCCCAAGTTTCATTTTTTTCGGCAAGCAGCGGCAACAGACGACGGAATTCAAACACGGAACTGTCGAAGCCGTGAATTAGCAAAATAGGCGTGTTTCCGCTACCTTGATGCACGTAGGTTGTGGCAATTGGTCCAGAAGTTAGGGGAGTGGTAATTGCTTCTTGTTGAATGCTTTGGGCTAAGGCTATTGATGTGGATTCGGTTAATTGGGCGATCGATTTTGGGAGAAAACTGGCTGGCATAATTTTTGATAAATTGTTAATCTGTACGGGGGAGTGGCTTAAGTATCTATGCTCGATCGCTATTTTAGGGCTTCGGGCGATCGCAGCATTAAAATGCGGTAAAATAGCATCTAACTCAAGAGAGACTTCAACTCTTGAGCGCAAAACAAGCATATAGCCAACAGAAGCAAAAATCAAAGCCCAGACAGTTCCAGGGTTTTACCTTTTTTGAGCAAACTCATCCAGCGGCGCATCAGAATAGGAGATACCACAAAATCTGTCTTGCTACTGCATAACAACAAAGGTACTTCGACACCTTCATCCTGTAAATTGCTCATGCCAAATAATGAGTTAGGAGAAGGCGAAAGTGCTAAATCATCTTCAAAATATGACACAAATCTTTGATTGATATACAGTCATCAGTCAACAGTCAACACACTAATTCTTTACCCCCACCCCAACATACATAATCGAAGTATCCTCATTAATTTGGATTTTAAACAACCCAGACTTTTTGTAATCAACATAATTACCCAAATTAGACATTAATGTTTGATATGCTTGTTTCATCACATCAGCATCTGGGAATAGTTGCTTTCCCCCCATCAGATTTTCCCAAAAATCCTGCATCTGAGATAAAAGAGCGCCGATTTCGCCAAACATATCAAAACCTTTAATTTCGATATTGCCAAAACCAGTATTACCCATCACCACAGACAGTTCTTCCGGCGTAATAAACTTGTCCCAATCGTGAACACCCTTCCTAATTTCCTGCAAGATGTTTTCCATCAGCCCAATCATCACAACTTGCGAGGAAAAAGTGCGATTAATTGTATCAAAAAAGAACAATCCTCCCGGTTTCAGAATTCGGTGAACCTCAGACACAACTTGTTTGTAATCGGCAACGTGTTCTAGAACATCAACACAAATTACCACATCAAAGGTATTATCATCGTAGGGCATATTTTCGGCAAAACCTTGTCTGTAGTCAATCTCGAAACCACTAATCACTGCATGATTTTTAGCTGCTTGAACGCATTTTTGGGATTGGTCTATTCCCGAAACAATCGCGCCTCTCTCAGCCATAAACTCGCAGGAAAAACCGCCGCCGCAACCGACATCCAAGGTTTTCAATCCCTGCCAATTTGTCGCGTGTCTGTCGAAAAATTCAAATCTGGGTTTGTTTAGATGGTAAAGAGCATAAATTTTAGATTTTTCGTCCCACCAATTATCGGCGTTTTCATCATAAAATTCTAAATCGTTTTTTACTTCAGTTTTTACCATTGGTTGTTTCCTACTTAGAATAGTTTACATCGCCACAATTTATAATTATAATACTTTTGCCATGAATTTCAACCTGATGAATCGCGTTTCTATTATTATTCCGACTCTGAACGAAGTGAGTTGTCTCGAACGTACTCTCCGTCAACTCAGCATTCTCAATCCTCCTGCTTGGGAGGTGTTGGAAGATCTTCGGTGAAACACAAAAATAATCTGCTTTGTAGGTTGGGTTGAGGAACGAAACCCAACACTCATTAATAGCTGATTAATCACGCAACCCAACACTGATTAATCACGAAACCCAACACTGATTAATCACGAAACCCAACACTGATTAATTGGGTGTTGGGTTTCGCTCGCGCTCTACCCAACCTACAGAATTACAGAATCAATTCAAGAGCCAGAAACATTATCCAACTGCTGGCGGCCGTTGCGAACCACGCGCAGCGAATCGCTCAGCTTATGCTCAATATTATCAAGAACTTGGTCGGCGTAGTCGTCGGCTCCGTTTTGAATTTCCTCGCATTCAGCTATCACCCTCGCTCTCATTTCTGCTAATTCTTCTTGAGCTTGATAGCGAATTTGTTCGACTTCCGCCAGCGTCGCTTGCTGAATTGCTTCACAGTCAAGCAAAACCTGTTGTCGCAACTGATCCGCTTCCACCTTCGCCTGCTGGATCAGACCCATATCGTTTAAAATCTCTGCCGCTCGTTGTTCTGCGGCTTCTATGACTTCTTGAGCATAGAGTTCGGCCTCTTGCAACAAGTCGTCCTTGTGTCGGATAATCAGCTCGGCTTCCTGAAAGGCGATCGGCAAATTGATCCTCACCAAGTCTAACTGGTCAAGCAACTGTTCTTCATCCACCAGAGTCCGTCTGGTCATGGGAATTCGCGGACTGTCGAGAACAATTTCCTCAAGCCGATTCAATTCCCGCTGAATGTCTACTCCTGCGGTTCTGGTGTCGTCTCCGAAGGCGGCTGGGTGCTGAGGTAGTTCGTTCTCAGTGCTGCGTCCGGTGGTGTTGGGTTCGATGCGAGTGGGTTCCTGCTGGCGTAACATTTGTAAATATCTAGGGCGACGTGTTTCGGAACAAGATGATCTACGGAGCCACCAAACTTGGCTATTTCCTTCACTACACTACTACTTAAAAAGCTGTATGCGTTAGAAGTAGCCAAAAAGACTGTTTCAATTTCACCCAATAGGGTTTTATTGGTGTGGGCCATCTGGAGTTCCATTTCAAAGTCTGTTAATACTCGCAGCCCCCGCAGCAGCACTTTAGCTTGCCGCATTTTAGCATAGTTTACTGTCAAACCCTCAAAACTATCTACTTCTACATTTGACAAGTGTTTAGTAGAGCACAGAATTTGTTCGATCCGTTCTTCTACGGTGAATAGAGGGACTTTGCTGGGATTTCGGACAATTGTCACGATTACTCGATCGAACAATTTACAGCCCCGCTCTATGATATCTACGTGACCGAAAGTAATCGGGTCAAAGCTGCCGGGATAAATTGCAATCACAAATTGGGCTCGATGCGGTAATTAACAGAACTTAATTGAAAATACCAGTTTTTGGGAAAAATCGTCAATCGATTTTAGATTTTAGATTTTTGATTTTAGATTAACCCCACGGATAAATGC
>NZ_NXIB02000046.1 GCF_002412335.2 Tychonema bourrellyi FEM_GT703 | reverse complement strand
ACAGCCCCATGCCCCATGCCCAATTCCCCATGCCCCATGCCCTATGCCCCATGCCCGATTCCCGATCTACATAAATTAGGGTTCCAGACTGCTCTGGAACCCTGAATTTATTAACTTCTTCTAGTAGTGGGCGAAGAGAGAATCGAACTCTCATACCTTTCGGTGTCAGATTTTGAGTCTGATGCGTCTACCAATTCCGCCACCCGCCCTTGGTTTTGCTTTGACTATCATAACACACCGATCGCGATTGTGCAAGTAAAGATTCATAATTTTTTGAACTTGCCCATCGATCGATCTCTCTGGCCCGCAATACTGGTACTGGATGGGACAATTGAGCGGTTTGAGCCTGTTTGAGCATTTCCCCCAGTTCAGTGCTACTGAGGTCATCGTAGGCCCGCGCTTGAGCCAAAAACGCATCGACATTCAGCTTGGGAGCCAAAGTCGGAGAACCTCCAGCCAGTTTCATCAGCACCGATGCTACCACTCTTGGGTCTTGGGTGGCCAACAAAGCGGCGCGATCGCACGTAAATTCGGCACACCGCAACCATTCCAACATTTGCGTCTGCAAACCCTGCACTAGGACTGTTCCCACAGGCGAAATTTGACCAGCGGCTAACACAATTAAATTAGCCAGAGTCAGGTAAACTCCATGTTCGCACTTCAAATGCCCCAACTCGTGAGCAATTACCGCCTTCACTTCCTCATCTGTGAGCAAATCAATCAGAGAAGTGTGCATCACCACAAACGGCTGTTTTCCGCGCATCGCAAAGGTGTAGGCATTCGGCATTGGATGCTGACGCACATAAAGCTGTGGCACTTCCAAATCCAGAGTTTTGCAGGCATCCAACAGTAATTGATGCAGGTGGGGCAATTGATTTTCGCCCACTTGGACGCTAGAAGCCAGATTTTCGAGCCTGAAAAACTGTTCGCCAAGTTGTCCCAGCAACTGTCGCACCATCAAATCCAGGCCGGGCAGTTGTTTGAGAGCATTGGTCGCTTCCAAATCTAGCGGATGACGAAACTGGTCTGCTTTCAAACCGATTAGTGGTATGTTCGACATTATTTTAGTCAGTTGGGAATTGGGAATGGGGAATTGGTCATTGGTCATTGGTCATTGGTCATTGGTCATTGGTTATTGGTTATTAAAGTTTGTAGTAAGGACTTTCTACTAAGTAATGACCCTTCGACTACGCTCAGGGCACCGCTACTAACTAATGACTACTAACTAATGACTAATGACTAATGACTAATGACTAATGACTACTTTAATCCCGATCGCACTGGTTCGACAGGAGCCTCAGCATTAGCCTCAACATTCGCTGCTTCTCCCCCCTCTGTGACGCGCTGCAATTTCGCTCCCAATTTTTGCAATTTCACCTCCAACTGCTCGTAACCACGGTCTAAATGTTGCAAACTGCTGATTGTGGTGACACCATCGGCTGCCAGTCCCGCCAGCACCAAAGCAGCCGAGGCCCGCAAATCTGTAGCAACTACGGGTGCACCCGACAGTTGAGCCACCCCGCGCACCACGGCTACATTGCCTTTAACGCGAATGTCCGCCCCCATGCGATTGAGTTCGGCTACGTGCCGCAAGCGGTTCTCGAAAACTGTTTCGTTAATTATGCTGTCGCCCTCGCTCAGGGTGAGCAAAGCCATAAACGGAGCCTGCATATCTGTGGGGAAACCGGGGTAAGGTAGAGTTTCGATGTCCGTAGCTGTATGAATTTTGCCAGGAATTATCCGCAAAATGTCGGGGGATTCTGTCACAATTTTTGCCCCAATTGTCCGCAACTTAGCAATTACGGCGGTCAGGTGGTCGGGAATGACTGGTGATAAACTGATTTCGGAGTGAGTAATCGCTCCTGCTAATAAAAATGTTCCTGCTTCGATGCGATCGGGAATGATTGAATAGTCTACGGAGTGAAGTTTGGGAACTCCCGAAATGACGATGGTATTAGTACCAGCGCCCTGAATTTGCGCTCCCATAGCGCGGCAGAAATTCGCCAAATCTGCGACTTCCGGTTCTTGAGCCGCATTTTCAATGATAGTTTCTCCCTCAGCCAAGGTAGCAGCCATCATCAAAGTTTCAGTAGCTCCGACGCTAGGGTAATCTAGATAAATTTTAGCTCCCTTTAAGCGCTTGTTAGGCCCTTTGACGTAGGCGTGAACAGTGCCGTGTTCGATGTGAACTTCAGCGCCGAGGGCTTGCAAACCGCGAACGTGGAGTTCGACGGGCCGGGCACCGATGGCGCACCCACCGGGTAACGGAACTTTGGCAAATCCTAAACGTGCTAGTAGTGGGCCGATGATGAAAAAGCTCGCCCGCAGTTGGCTGACTAATTCGTAGGGAGCTTGAGCGTCTATGAGTTCGCTGGCATTGATATCTAAAACGTCCCCATTTGCCTCTATTTTAACTCCTACGGCCGAGAGAATCTGCCCCATGCGGCGGACATCGACTAGGGAGGGAACATTGCGTAGACGGCAATCTTCTGGGCATAGGATGGCACCGGCCATGACGACTAAGGCGGAGTTTTTGGCACCGCTGATTTTCACGTGTCCTTTGAGGGGCTGGTGACCCCAAATTTTCAATACTTCTTGGTCGCTTTCGGGTGAAGCTGAAACATTGGACGAGTTTAGAGTTGGTGTAATGGTTTTGTCCTCCATATGTGTTTGGTTACTTTATACATTATTAATTTTGGTTTCGATTTTACCGGAAAGATGAGATATGTCTAGGGGGGATGGGAACAATTTCAGAGGTCATAGTTGCTAAACGCAGTCTGGCATTGCTTTTCAGGACGAATTTCCGAAATAATTGCGATCGCCTTTAATTTAATTAACTGCATCAGAAGTTACAATTTTTGGCTGTCAGGGATTTCGTCACAGATGTTGCAGAATTCTCAACCAGCTTTTGTTGAAGGCGCATCCTGTGTTCTTGACAAAAGTGTAAGATATCTGTTCGATCGCAACTACAAAAGTTGAAACATTGTTCATCATCGGGCGTGCTTGTGTTACCTTGGAAAAACTACTCGGAGCCCAAAGCTAGTCCTAGCATATGGTTCACATTAAACGGATCGAACTAACTAACTTTAAATCTTTTGGCGGCACGACGTCCATTCCCGTGCTACCTGGTTTTACTGTGGTTTCGGGGCCTAACGGTTCTGGGAAGTCAAATATCCTCGATGGTTTGCTGTTTTGTCTGGGACTTTCGACTTCTAAGGGGATGCGGGCTGAACGGTTGCCGGATTTGGTGAACAATGCTCAAAATAAACGCGGTACGATCGAATCTAGTGTAACTGCAACATTCGCTCTCGAAGGTGTCGGAGATGAATGGTTTGCTGACGATCAAGATGAGGATGGATATGAAGACGCAGCAGATGATTTGTCTGAAGCAGAAGCAGTAGAAATCCCAGAAATCGAAATTCCAGAAACTCAATACAATAATAATGGAAAATCGTCTAATCGAAAATCCAAAATCCAAAATCTAAAATCGGATGAGTGGAGTGTGACGCGGAAACTGCGGGTGACTCGCCAAGGAACTTACACTTCGACTTATTACATTAATGGCGAACCTTGCACTCTAACTCAACTACACGAACAACTTAATCGTTTGCGAATTTATCCCGAAGGTTATAACGTCGTATTACAAGGCGATGTTACTAGCATTATCTCAATGAATTCCAAGGAACGCCGAGAAATAATTGACGAGTTGGCTGGTGTGGCTCAATTCGATCGCAAAATCTCCTTAGCTAGGCAGAAATTGGATGAAGTCAAGGATGTGGAAGAACGCAGCCGGATTGTGGAGAAAGAGTTGATTTCTCAGCGTGATAGACTGGCAAACGATCGCACAAAAGCCGAAAAATATCAAAAGTTGCGGGCAGAATTCCAGGAAAAGTCGCAATGGGAAATTGTACTCAAATTCCGACAGTTGCAAAAGCAAGAATGGAAACTGCGAGAACAAATCGAAGCAGGCGATCGCAATTCTACCGATCTCACTGAACAACTGCAAACAGCTAACACTCAAATTATCGCAGCCACCGCAGAACTTGACGCACTGAATGCCCGCGTCAAAGCTTTGGGAGAATCGGAATTGTTGGCGCTACAATCGACTATGGCGACTCAAGAAGCGGAACGGCGGCAATTGCAAAACCGCAAGCAGGAGTTGGAAACAACTGCTGGACAACTTGCTGCTAATATAGCACAAACTGAGCAAGAAGTTCGGCAATTCCGCCAAACTTTGGAGCAAATTGAGATTGAAATATCTTATGTTAAGTCTCAGCAGGGGAGTTTTCAGGAACAGCGGGATGCTTCCCAGCAAAGTTTAAATGAAAGTCGGGAAGTTGCAAATGCGATCGCCTCAACAGCAGAAGTTTGGGTACAGCAGCAAACGGAATTGCACCGCCAAATTGAAACTGTACAGCAAAGTTTGGAACCTGAACGCGCGGAACAAGCTGCGATCGGCGAAAGAGTCGATCGCCTACAAAGTCAAATTCAAGAACAAAACCAATCCCTGCAAACACTAGAACAGGAGATTGCAGCCCAAAAAGTTCAGCAATCCCAGCTTTTGACAACCAAAGGAATTGCATCTTTGCAAGTAGAATCCCTCAACCAAATTGTAGCTAGCAATGAACAAGAATTGCAACTACAACAAGAAACTCAAACTCGTTTATTAGAAGAACAACGGGAAAGACAGCGGACTTTGGACAAGCTGGAAATGCAGTTTCAAGCAGCTCAAGAAGCGACAGGCACGTTTACCGCAAAAATTATTGTGCAAAGCGGAATTTATGGAATTTGTGGGCTGGTGGCTCAACTGGGCAGGGTGGAACCGCGCTATCAATTAGCCTTGGAAATTGCAGCGGGCGGCCGCATGGGAAATATGGTGGTGGAAGATGACCGCGTAGCGGCCCAGGCGATTGAATTGTTGAAACAAAAACGGGCGGGTAGGATGACGTTTTTGCCTTTGAATAAAATTAGAGGTGGCAGATTTTCGGTGAATGAAAATTTGCGTAGGGCGGCCGGTTTTGTGGATGCTGCTGTGAATTTGATTGACTGCGATTCGCGGTACAATGAGATTTTTGCCTATGTTTTTGGCAGCACGGTTGTGTTTAGCAATCTCAGTGATGCTCGTCGCTATTTGGGACAGTACCGGATTGTCACTTTGGATGGGGAAATTTTGGAAACAAGCGGGGCGATGACTGGCGGTAGTTCGACTAATAGATCGACCTTGCATTTTGGTACGGTTGATGCTAACGAGGCGCAAGTTGAAGCGAGGACGATCGCATCTCTGCAAGAAAGGCTTGAGGAAATTGAGCGGATTTTGGCACGGTGCAAAATTGCGATCGAGCGCGCATCTGTTGCACTCAAAACTAACAGTCAAGAATTGATGGAAGCTAAACAAAATTTGCGCGAAAATCAGTTGCGGCTCGAACAGTTGGCGACAGAAACTCAGAAGTTGGTGGCGCAACAAGAACAAGTGCGATCGCAAATTACTAAAAATACTCAGGAATTAACTAATTCTCAGTCCAGATTGCAGTTGCTCGAACGGGAATTGCCCGTGAAAGAAACTCAATTACAGGAATATCGCCAAACTTTAGCCCAGTTGGAAGAGTCCAACAGTCACAGCGAATGGCAGCAAATGCAATCAGGTCTTCGCGCTCAGGAATCGCAACTCCAAGAGCGAGAATTGGCTCTCAGGAACATCCAGCAGCGCCTTGTAGACTTGGAAAATCAATTCGGGCGTTTGGAAGAGAAAATTCAAGCAGGCAGCCAGAAGTTGCAGGAATGGCAAATGCAGCAAAACACTAGCGCAGATGCCATTAACCAGATTGTTTCTCAGCAATCAGCCATTGAGCAGCAAATTGTGGAAGCGAAGGCTGCGGTGGCCGAAATTGAGGAAAAATTGGGGGTGCAGAAGGGAGAACGCGATCGGGCAGAATCTCAATTAAGAGAAAAACATTTAGCCAAACAGCAGTTACAATGGCAGTTACAAAAACTGCATGAAAGCCAGCAAGAACGGCGGGAACAATTAGCCGCAGTCCGCGATTTATTAGCGGCTCAGCGGGCGGAAATGCCCGATCCCGTGCCGTCCATTCCCGAAAATGTCGAGAAAGGCAATTTGACGGAATTGCAGCAGGAAGTAAAGGCGATCGCCAAACGCATTCAAGCTCTAGAACCAGTCAATATGCTAGCCTTAGAAGAGTACAATCGCACTCAAGAACGCTTGCAGGAATTGAGTCAAAAATTGACAACTTTGGAAGGAGAACGGACGGAACTGCTGTTGAGAATCGAAAACTTTACCACACTACGGCGACGGGCTTTTAAAGAAGCTTTCGATGCTGTTAACGAGAACTTCCAGACAATTTTTGCGGAACTTTCCGAAGGTGACGGCTATCTTCAGCTAGATGACCAGGAAGACCCCTTCAGCAGCGGTTTGAATCTAGTCGCTCACCCCAAAGGTAAGCCGGTACAGCGGCTGGCTTCCATGTCTGGAGGCGAAAAGTCCTTGACGGCGCTGAGTTTTATTTTTGCGCTCCAACGCTACCGCCCGTCTACGTTCTACGCTTTTGATGAGGTGGATATGTTTCTGGATGGGGCAAATGTGGAGCGATTGGCTAGAATGATAAAACGACAGTCTGAACAAGCCCAGTTTATTGTTGTGAGTTTGCGGCGACCTATGATTCAATCGGCTGAGCGTACAATTGGTGTTACTCAAGCACGGGGAGCTTATACTCAAGTCATAGGACTGAAGTTGTAGTCCCGGAGCGTCTGGTGATGACTGTTTTCAGTAATATATGTACTCAATAAATCAGGATTAAACTTAGAATGACATCAGAACAAATCTGCCAACGCTCCGATCTTCTCGGCACTCAGGTGATCACCCGCGACAGAGGTAAACGCCTGGGTGTGGTTAGTCAATTGTGGGTGGACATTGACCGACGGGAAGTTGTGGCGATCGGTCTACGAGATAATATATTTGCAGTGGCTGGAATGCCGAGGTTTCTGTTCCTCAGTAGTGTCAGCGAAATCGGCGATGTGGTGTTGGTGGAAGATGAAAGTGCGATCGAAGATGATGTTGATGTTGAAGTCTACAGCATTTTGATTAACAGCGAAGTGATCACCGAAACCGGCGAACCTTTGGGGAGAGTGCGGGGCTTTCGGTTCGACCCAGAAGACGGTAAGTTAGTTTCTATCATCATCGCTTCCCTGGGAATCCCCCAAATCCCCGAACAAGTTCTCAGTACCTACGACTTGGGAATCGAGGAAATTGTCAGCAGTGGCCCGAATCGCTTGATTGTGTTTGAAGGTTCCGAGGAAAGGCTCAGACAGCTTAGTGTAGGCTTGTTGGAGCGCGTCGGTTTGGGACAAGCGCCTTGGGAACGTGACGAGGAAGAACAAAGTTATTATCCGAAGCCTGTGGGTACGCCAAATCAATTGGGGCCTGGTGTACCGCTAGCTGCGCCGGAAATGCGCCGCAAATCAGCACCTGTGGCTGAGGAAGTTCCTTGGGATGAGGATTCGCCGTGGAAGCGGGCTCCGGTGCGGCAGCCGATGCGCCAGGTGCAGCCTACTCCGGTAGCTGATTATGAGGATGAGTATGAAGAGGATAATTGGGGCGGCGATGAGGATGATTATGAGGAGGAGTACGAGGAGAAGGGGTACGATCGTCCTGAGAGTTATCGCAAGGAGCCGGTGGTGGAGTATGAGTACGAGGATGATGTGGAAGCGGATGCTTGGGCTGATGATGAGTCACCGAAGCCTTACAAGGCTCCTCGCGTGAATATACCTGAGAAGACTAAGACTCGTGAGTACGAAAAGGAACCGGAATATTAGAAGAGAAGACGGAGGAGACGGCACTGCCGTTTCTCTACAATTGATCGCGGTAGGGACACGGCACGTGCAGTGTCCTCTATCTCTCTAGACACCAAAAATTCTCTCAATATGATAAGCCGTCAGGCAAAATAGATGAGAACCGTTTAACTTCAAATCATGACCAAAACCTTAATTCCCGTGATTCTCGCCGGTGGTAAAGGCGAACGCTTCTGGCCACTGAGTCGCAAACAGCGCCCCAAGCAGTTTTTGAGTCTCGACGGTAGTGGTAAAAGTTTGCTGCAAGCCACAGCCGATCGACTGTTAACATTAGGTGGCGGTTGGGACGATTTGTGGGTAGTAACATCGGAAATGTTGGCTGCGGGAGTGCGCGAACAGTTGCCGCTGCTACCTCCTGAGAATTTGCTGGCGGAACCGGAGGGCCGGGATACTGCGCCAGCGGTGGCTTGGAGTGCGATCGAAATTGCGAAACGTTACGGTGAGGATGCGGTTGTCGGATTTTTCCCGGCGGATCACTGGATTGGGGAACCGGAGGAGTTTGAGAAGACTTTGGAGGCGGCGGCTGAGTTGGCTAGAAATCAGGATGCGATCGCCACTTTGGGAGTCAAACCGAGTTATGCTTCCACGGGCTACGGCTACATCGAACAAGGTGAGGAAATTGGCAGTTTTGGGGGTTTTCCGGCCTATCTCGTCGCTAGGTTTACAGAAAAGCCCGATCGGGCCACGGCTGAAGAATTTGTTACCAGTGGTAAGTTTAGTTGGAATGGCGGAATATTCGTATTTCGAGTTGGCACTGTCTTGACAGAATTGCGAAATTATGTACCAGAAATGATGGCGGCTTTGGAGGCAAAAGGCGCTGCTGCTTACTCCCAATTGCCGAAAATTAGCATCGATTACGCGCTGATGGAGAAGACGCAAAAAGCCTGTGTGTTGCCTGTAGGCTTTAGTTGGGACGATTTGGGTGACTGGAATGCGATCGCCCGTTTGTTGCAAGGAGACAAGCCGAATGTCGAGTTAGCAAAACACGTCGGAATTGATACTAAAGGTGGCATTTTTTATGCCGCAGATGAGAATGAAGTCATTGTCACCATTGGGTTAGAAGATGTGGTAGTTGTCAGAGATGGCAATGTGACTTTGATTGTGAAAAAAGATAGAACGCAGGAGATTAAACAGGTAATCAAAGTGTTGGGAGAAGATGAGAAATTGAAAGATTTGTTGTAAGAAATTAGGACATGGCAGTGCCATTTCCCTACAATATTATTTTGGGTAGGGACACGGCACTGCCGTGTCCTTTGGAGTTTAGACTATATCAATTGTTGTGTCAAGCTGCACATTTAATGGCGGCTGGTAAAGCAGTGTCTTTAGTGCCAATTGAGCAAGATATGACTGTTGAAGAAGCTGCAAGTTTGCTGAATGTGTCGCCAGAATTTGTGGTCAAATTACTGGATGATGGGGAAATTCCCTATGGAAAAGTAGGAAATCAGCGGCGGATTAGTTTGGTAAGTGCGATCGCATATAAACAGCAGCGTACTATTAAGCGCCGCGAAATTCTCAACGAATTAGCTCAGTTTAGCCAAGAAGAGGAATTGCATGAGACTAGAGTATACAGCTAGGAAGCTGATTCCCGATCCTGTTGTTTTGGATTCCATCGTAAAAAACCCGGTTTCTCCAATAAACCGGGTTTTTGTATTGGGAATTTATATCTATCTAGCGGTTTTTATCATAGTCCATCATTAAATAGCGAACAGCCATTGGACTGATGGTAGTGAGTAGAGTGGTGAACACGATCACACCTATAACAGCTATTTCATTTTGTCTGCCGGGTAGTATAAACTTGTAGTTTCCAGCAAGTGATGTAAAGAAGTCAAAAACAACGCAGAGAAACCAAGGTGCTACTAATGTCCATTGTCCCTCACGAGCTTCTTTCCAGACGTTTGTAGTAAGTAGGTTGAAGCAAAAGACTATAACTGTACTAACAACAGCTATTCCGCAGACTCCAAAAGTATTGGTATCAATGTTATTCAAAGAAATAGAAAATTTTGGTCCTGCAACTATTGATACTACTCCTAAAAATGTTGTCACTAAGTCCCATAGCATTCCAACAGCAAACCCAGTAATTAAGATTTCAGATATTCCTTTATCTCTCATATATTCCTCACTTATGACTCAGTAGAAACAGAGCAATCGGTATTGCAAGCACTAATAAAAAGGTTGAAAGAATGACATACTTAGTATTGCCAGACATATCCGGTAATTTCATCGCCAATTTAAATCCGAAGAAATTTTGATTTTTTTGCTTTACCGGATAAACCCTTGGGATGTCTACGAATTTCGTCAATTCAGAGATAGTCTGTGTCCATACTGATAACCAGCTATCTCTCAAGCTATTTGGGTCAGAGACACTAGCAAGCTGGTTGAGATCATCAAACATATTTATCATTACATTGTGATGCCGCAAAACTAGCTGGGAATTTTTTTTCAACTGTTCCGATTTACCGGATTCTAGAATCTGGAGAATAGTTTGATGTTGATATGACCATAGTTTAAAAGCTACTTTGTAGAGTAGGTATAACCTAAATTGTGTAAAGATTCCTTCCTCATAGTAAATAGCGTCAGTCTCCTTAGCAACTTCCAAACCATCTGTAACTATGCCGTCTAGTTGAGAGCTAGCCCATTTGCTTTTTCTAATTGTTTCCGATAGTTGAGCGAGATCACTTTCAAAAGTGTCTGCGCTATCAATATCTTGTTTAGCTTGTTGATTCATAAAACCACACTGCAAGTTTCACTATTTAGGATGTTGCCCTGTGCTACTAGGATGATGTAGTCCCTTACCTTTGCCGAAAATTTATTTTCTTGCCAGATAGCTTTATCCATTGCTTCCTTCCCATAAAAAGCAGGTGTTACCACCAACTATCACTACTGCTAGAGTTACTATCAGATCCGCCACTATCGCCATAATCTCCACTTCCAGAATCACTATTTCCAGAATCGGAACTGTAGCTTGAGTCAGAATCGGAACCATAACTTGAGTCTGAGTCGGAACTGTAGCTTGAGTCTGAGTCGGAACTATAGCTTGAGCCTGAGTCGGAACTATAGCTTGAGTCAGAATCGGAACTATAGCTTGAGTCAGAATAACTGTCGCTGCAATCATAACTATCACTTGATTCGGAGTCAGAGCTACCGCCGAACAAATCCCAAGAGCCGCCACTATTTTCATAATCACTACTTCCAGAACTGGAACTATAGCTTGAGCCAGAGTCGGAACTATAGCTGGAGCCAGAGTCGGAACTGTAACTTGAGTCAGAGTCACTACTGCTGCAATCAGAACTATCACTTGATTCGGAGTCAGAGCTATCCCCAAACAAACCACCGAACCAAGAATTTCCACTATCGCCAGAATCACTGTTATTGGAATCAGAATTATCACTTGATTCGGAGTCAGAGCTATCCCCGAACAAATTACCGAACCAAGAGCCGTCACTATCGCCAGAATCACTGCTATTGGAATCAGAAGTATCACTTGATTCAGAGTTGGGACTGCTCCCAAAAAAGCCAACAAATGATGATATAAAGCCACCAAGTAAGGATTCTCCTCCACCATCACTCGATAATGATTCTCCTCCACTGTCACTACTGCTGCTATTCCAGTGAGATTTAATTTCAGGAGGAAGTCCTAGTGTAATGCCATTTTCTTTGACATCAGATGGATCGGCAAAGAAGATATTATCGGGAGAGATTACGAAGCACTGAGTTTCATTCAATACTTCTTTTACACGAGAGCCGAAGCAGTTGGTAGTACCATCAGGAGTAGAAAATATCAGGGGTATTCCTCTCTCATTTGCTACATGAACTAGCCGTTTAGCTTGATCTACAGCCTCGTCATTATTCCATTTAGATGTATAAGATTTGCACTCTATTATTGCTACTTCGTTGTCATTGTTATCATCAATAGTGACATCGACTTGAGTAGGTCTACCGTACTGTTCAAATGTTTCATTGTAAAGAAAGTTACGGGGAACCAGAACAGCATTCAATCCAAATCTTGCGAGTTTTTCCTCTGTGTCTTCCTCAAATTTTTCTCCCTTTTCATAACTAGCTCTACCTATTTCTTGACTTCTGCTAGTGGTTGTCGCCTGTGCCTCCCCTGAGTTACTACCAGCAGCATCATCAAAGCCCAAGGCTTCAGCAATCTCAGAGCCGATCTCAGTAACGACTTCGCCAACCCAGTCGAACAATCCTCCACTCATAGCTACTTTCTCCAGCCAAGCTACGCTTCATAACTTTACCCTCCATATAGTAGAGTTTTCTGTCACAATCTGAAAAGCGGAAAAAGACGGATCTTTTCTAACCTTTGATGTGCAAGTCGGATCTGGACGGATATAGACGGATAAAGTCGGGTATAATAACGCCAGTTCTCTCACCTCTATGCTGATGGACACTCACCAGGTATTAGAATTTGTAGATAAAGTTGTCTGTGCCAAGACAGGCAAACGTCTAAATGACTTGCAGCGCGGAATTATCGAGGGAACACTGAAACAACAAAAGTATTCTGAGATTGCAGATACTTATCGTCTTACACAAGGTCACGTTAAAGATGTGGGTTACGAACTTTTACAAATGTTATCTAATGCTTTTGATGAACCTGTTGATAAAGGTAATCTTAAATCTGTGCTTGCTAGGCAAGACAATCTGAATATTAGTTTTGGTAATAGCAACATTATTGGCTATATCAACGTTTGTTCCGATCGCCCTACTGCGATCCCAGATCAAAATCAGCCTAAAACTCCTGACTTTCAGCAGGCAAAGGATGAAGCCAAGATTGAAACAATTGGTAAGTTACGGCAGTTTGGCTTGAGCGACGAGCAAATTGCAGAGGTACTGCGGCTAACCTTGGAAGAGGTTCAACAGGTGGATAAAGCGTTATAATTTAGCTAGGATATTCTATCTGTAAAAATGGGATAGTAAATAATGACACTCACCGAATTAAAAATTGATCTAGCATCCTTAAATTCAGCCGACAAAGCAGCGGCTATAGAAATTTTACTTCAAACCTTAAGCACTGGTGCTATAGGCATTAAAAAGACTCCCGGTGTCTGTGGAGGGGATGCCTGTGTTGGCAATACTCGCATACAAGTTTGGGTACTTGTGGGTTATCGCCGTCTCGGATGCAGCGATGCTGAACTTTTTAAGTGCTATCCCCATTTGACTGCGGCTGATTTAGTCAATGCTTGGGCTTATGCTGATGCTTACCCAGAAGAAATTGAACAAGCAATCAAAGAAAATGAGGAAGCCTAAAATATGGCGCGAATTTATGCAGACGAACAGTATCCGTTGCCAGTAGTTGAGTTTCTTCGACCTTTAGGTCACGATGTTTTAACAGTTCAAGAAGCCGGAAACGCAGGATTAGGAATTCCTGATGAGGATGTATTGGCTTTTGCAGTGAGGAATGAGCGAGCAGTTTTGACTCTCAATCGAGGGGATTTCATTCGACTGCATCGCTCACAACCTAACCATGCTGGTATTATCATTTGTACTCAAGATAGCAACTGGGAAAGACAGGCGACCCGAATTAATGACGCTATTTCTGCTGAGGAAATATTGAGTGGCAAATTGATTCGAGTTAACCGTCCTTCAAGGTAAAAAAAAAACCAACCATATAAAATGATTGAGATTGTAAACAATGGCACTGAAAGAATTAGAAAAACAACTCCTTGCCTTAACTCCCAGTGAAAAAACTCAGGCAATACAGCTATTAGTCCAAAGTTTAAGCAATACTTGGCAAGGAATTGAAAAAACTCCGGGCGTGTGCGGTGGTAAGGCTTGTATTGCGGGGACTCGTATCCCTGTTTGGGTAATGGTTGAAGCTCGTCGTATAGGATATAGTGAAGCCGATTTGCTAGAAAATTATCCCACTATTGGTGCGGCGGATCTGGCAAATACCTGGGCTTATGCTGATGCCTATCCTGATGAAATTGAACTGGCAATTCGAGAAAATGAGGAAGCCTAAAACATGGCGCGTTTATATTCAGATGAGCAATACCCAATAGCTGTTGTCAGAATTCTGCGAACTCTCGGTCACGATGTTTTAACTGTTCAAGAAGCAGGAAATGCTGGACTTAAAATTCCTGACGATCGAGTGTTAGAATTTGCAACGAGTGATGCTCGATCGGTGTTAACACTCAATCGGCAAGATTTTATCCGACTGCATCGCATCCAACCTAATCATTCTGGTATTATTACCTGCACGAACGATCGCAACTGGGAAAGGTTGGCATCACGTATTGATGAAGCTATTTCTGCTGAAGAAACATTGGCTGGCAAATTGATTCGGGTAATACGTCCCCAAAGCTGAAAAAAAGTCGTAGCTTGCGGGGCTCCCAGCCATCGCCCTTCCGCCCCAAAAACCTGACAATTAAATTCCCCATTGAACCCAATATTAGGTAAAATCATTTGGGTGTCTGAGGATAAACTATATGCGCTTGGTTAAATATATTGCGATCGCGATTGTCAATACTTTCGGTGTCATCATCGGTATCATCTGGGTGGCTGTGCCCCAAACGCTGGCCCAACCTTCCCTCAACTACCAACTCGCAATCTCCCAGCGACAGCCAGAGGGCGAATCTCCCCGATCGCTCCCTGAACTCTACAAATTGCGCGATCGCCTTAAACTAGAATTAGACCAAATTGCCAAAAATCCCGATCGCACCTCGTTTTTCTCAGAACCCTGGAAGCCCCAAACCCAGCGCCAAAAATCAGAAAATCTCACACAGCAACTCGAAAATCTCAAAAGTCGCATTCAAATCGAAGAAACCGCCAAAAATACTTGGAATTACTCAGCTAAAATAGCCCGTGAAGCTGTCGTAATCGGACGCACCGCAAAAAGTTCTCCAGCTAGTTGGGAACAGTCACAACGCCTGTGGCAGTCCGCTATCAACACACTCCGCCAAATTCCCCACGGTTCTTTTTTGGCTGATGGCGCGATCGACAAAACCATCGAATATCAAGGCAATCTCACAGTCGCTACCTATGAACTACAAGTAGCACGAAATGTACAAAAAGCTTTAGCAGAAGAACAACAGAAAAAAGAGTTAGAAAGACAAGCATTTGAGAAAAAAGAACAAGCCCGCAAAGAACTAGAAAGACAAGAATTTGAGAAAAAAGAACTTGTTCGCAAAGAGTTAGAAAAAAAAGAGTTTGAGAAAAACGAGATTGTCAGAAAAGAACGAGAAAAACAAGAACTCGTCCGCCAAGAAATCGCCCGCAAAGAACGAGAAAAGCAAGAACTCGCCCGCCAAGAATTAGAGAGACAAGCACTAGAGCTCAATCAACCAACCATAAAACCAAATCCCATCCCATTTTTGCCAGCCACCCCCTCATCGAACTTCTTCTTTGCTGGAGATACCAACAGAGACGGCGAAATCAATCAGCAAGACGAAGTAGGCAAAGAAAAATGGTCTTTGTCTAGCGGCGCGCTGGTTCTATTTAATGACAAATCAAGCGCCCCCAAAATACCGGTTTGGCAAGAAACCAAAGTGAGCGCTCCCCGTCGCCCAGCAATGCTCTCTCAAGTTCACTTAAAACTGTCTGACAACTTCAAAAACTCTCAAATATTTATCACTGCTGATAGCCTTGCTAGCCCTCACATCAGCGTTTTCCAGAAAACAGCCGACGGCTGGCAAGCTGTGGATATATCCGGTACTAAACAGCTAGTTTTCAGCACTGATATTGTGTTAGGTATAGAAGCAAAACAATTTGCCGATCGCAATTGGAACGGTCTGATCAATCTCAAGGCAACTGCCATAAATAATGGTATAGAAATCGCCTCAAATACCATCCAACTGGGCGTTACTCCTTGGATCATGCCATCCAATAGCGCACCAGTTACAGAGGTTCAAGTCAGCGACAGAGGCTCGGCAAACAGCGAATTCATCTCCCAACTCAAACAAGCAGTAGAACCCACTGGTGCTCTAGTAAAGGTCATTCAGGGCGATCGGGCTTGGATGCAAGATACCCAGAAAAACGGCTACGTTCAATTTACCGAAAAACTCAAACTCCGCAATTTAAATGTAGCCGTAAAAAGCAATAGCAATTCCACAGAAAACAACCAGGCTAAATCAAATTCAGATAGGGATTTGAGCGTATTTAAAATCGGCAAGCCTCGCAATGAAGAATCGGTAAATCAGTGGGCTGATGGCTACGGAAACTTGCAAGTAACCCCGCCGATTCCCGCCTATCCAATGGGTCGAGTTTATTATGGCAATCCGGGAAATGCTAGTTTTAATCCAGAAGTGCTGGATTTCGTTAAAGCCCAGAGAATTCAAGGTCAACCAGTGGATATTGATACTTCTTGGCTGTTGACTCGCCAAGTCGATGAAATTATCAATTTTATTCCCAGTACAACTCCCGGAAAGTATATAATGGCGATCGCCAGTCCAGAAGCCGGAGTTAAGCTATTGGAAGAATTGGCAGAAAAAGGTTACGGCGATGTGACTATCAATCGCGGTTTGAGCAATGAAATTACAGTCAGCGCTGCTTTGAATAATCAAGCTTTAATTCAACACAATCTCAATTTACAAAAGCAGAAACTCAATCCGATTATAGAGAAATTGAAAAGAGAGTTTTCACTCACAGATGACCAAATTATTCAAGTTCCAGCGATGTTTGGCTATAGCGGTTATGCTTGGTGGCCGAATATGGTGAATTCAGTGCCAGTAAACGGCAGTTTGTTAGTTTCTAATCCGCGCGGGGCGCTGATTGACGGCAAGGATTATACTCAGAAAAAATTGCGCCAATTGCTGCTACCTTTTGGTGTGAATATTAGTTTCCTTGACGATAGGTATTATCAAGAACTTCGGGGGAATGTGCAGTCAGCTACCAATACTGTTAGGAAGGGAGAAGAGCGGCCTTTTTGGCAGTCTTTGCCTAATAATTAGTAATTGGGAATCGGGCATTGGGCATTGGGCATTGGGCATTGGGAATCGGGCATTGGGAATTTGTAGGGGCGGGTTCACCAACAATACTCGCCTATAACGAACAATCTCGTAAACCCGCCCCCACCCAACGGTAAATCACTAACTATCTCCTAAACCCACGTTCCTATGCTAATATTTAGGAAAACTATGCTAGGAGTTTAAGAGATGGCTACCCTGCAAATAGAAAATATACCAGAGGAATTGTATGCGAGGCTGCAAGAGTTAGCCGATGCTCAAAACCGCTCGATTAGCGCATTTGCGATCGCCATTTTAGAAGCTGAGTTGTCAACAAAGACAAAACCCCTCTCAGGACAACGTAAAAAGTCTGTAAGAGAACTATTGGCAGAAATCAGCCGTCGTCGCGAGTCTCGTCCAGCGAATATGGGAATGATATTAGATAGTACCGCTTTAATTAGAGAGGATCGCGACAAAAATATTACACGATTTTCTTGAACAGGCAAGATGCCTGTTCCACAACAGTTGAATTTTCTTGTAAGGTGGTTTATTCTTAATTGAAGCAGTAATTAAGTTAATGATATAGACTAATATTATTTCAATGCCGATCGCACAAATAACGTAAAATACTCAAAAGCAATCTTTATACTAGAATTTTATCCCCATGAGTGACCAACCGGAAAACCATCAAATTTTGACTCAGCAACCGGAAGCAAGTGCCAATTTAGATACAGATTCCGAACCACCAGAAACTCCGACTGAAATTACCCCAGCCGAAGATACTTTAACTGCAACTTCCGAACCACAAGAAACTCCCACTGAAATTGCCCCAGCCGAAGATACTTTAACTGCAACTTCCGAACCACCAGAAACTCCCACTGAAATCCCACCAGTAACTATTGGTTATGAAAATTACCCAACTCAACTAAATCAGACACCAATTCCCGAACCCAAAAAAACTGGGATTTGGCAAATTGTAGCTGTTTTTCTCAGCGGAATGTTAGTTGGTTCTGTACTCAGCCTCGGCAGTTTAGTAGCGTGGAAAATGTATCAAGAAAGAGTCAATCTTCAAATCAAATTGCCCTCTGATGTACCACTTCCTGAAAGTCCTTCCCCTACCCCAGCAGCGCCCGCTAATCGACTTCCCACGATTCCCCCGGCACCAGCAACCGCCCAGTCACCGGCAAGCCTACCGTCGCCCAATCCCACGCAAATTCCGTCCCTGTCTGGGGTTCCCCAACTGGCATCACCATCGCCATCTCCTTCTCCTTCAGCCTCTCCTGCTGCTGAAACTGCTGTCACTGAGCGAGTTAGTTTTGAACCAGGTGCGATCGGAGTTACTCTCACTAATAGTTTGCCAGACAACAAATCCAAGCGCTACTTACTTGAGTGCAATAGCGGTCAAAGCATGACTTTGAATGTTCAAGAAGGTACTGTTAGTGCAGCAATTATTGCTCCTAATGGTGAAAAAGTTGGTACGGCAAATAGCACAACTCCGTGGCAAGGTCAACTACCCAGTAGCGGTGACTATACTATTGAAATTTCTGGCGACAATAAAGCCAACTATGGAGTTAAAATTGAAGTAAAATAGTAAGTAATGATCACAGATTAAATAACCTGTGTAGGTTGGGTTGAGGGACGAAACCCAACGCCCTGGGAATAGACATCTCCCAAAAAGCTTGTCAAGAACAGGCCGGATGCCTGTTCCACAATAATTATGGGAGATGTATAATGTTGGGTTTCATGCTTCAACCCAACCTACGGAAGTCAATGTTATTTAATTCTCAATCCTAAGTCCCTCGTTATTATCAATTATCAACTACCAATGATCGCACAAGTATCTCCAAGCATCTACGAAGCAAAGACTCAGGAAATTGCCAAAGAAATCCTGAAGGCAACTCAAGACAAAAAACGCTCCTTTTTCGGTCAACTGCAAGACCAAATGCGTTGGGACGACAAACTGCTAGACTGGGCAATGGCTAGCCCTGGATTGCGAGTGCAATTGTTTCGATTTATTGACTGTTTGCCCGCCCTCCGCAGCAAGCCGGAAATTGCTCGCCACTTGCAAGAATACCTGACTGCTGAAGAGGTAGAATTGCCGGAAGCTTTGAAAAAATTGCTCAATTTTACTAACGCTGATTCGATTCCTGGACAATTGGCTGCGACAACAGTTGCGCCGGCGGTGGAAACTTTGGCGCACAAGTATATTTCTGGGGAAAATATCAAACAGGTAGTTAAAACTTTAGAGCGACTTCGCAAGGATAAAATGGGTTTTACAGTTGACCTTTTGGGGGAAGCTGTAATAACTGAAACTGAGGCGCAAAATTATCTCGATCGCTATTTGGAACTAATGCAGGAATTGAGCATCGCTGCGAAAAATTGGTCGCAGGTAGATGCGATCGATAAAGCTGATGGTGAAACCTTACCACGAGTACAAGTATCTGTCAAGTTAACGGCGTTTTATTCTCAGTTTGACCCGCTGGATGCGAAAGGTAGCGAGGCCAAAGTTAGCGATCGCATTCGCTTTTTACTCCGTCGCGCTCAAGAATTGGGTGCTGCTGTCCATTTCGACATGGAACAGTATGTTTATAAAGGTTTAACTCTCAGCATTCTCAAAGACTTATTGTTAGAGGATGAGTTTCGCGATCGCACAGATGTCGGGATCACATTGCAAGCATATTTGCGCGATAGCAAACAAGATTTGCAAGGGATTATTGCTTGGGCGAAATTGCGTGGAAATCCGCTAACTGTGCGTGTGGTAAAAGGCGCTTACTGGGATCAGGAAACTATCAAAGCGATGCAAAAAGATTGGCCGCAGCCTGTCTACAATGACAAAGTTGCGACGGATGCTAACTTTGAGGAGATGACGCAGTTGCTGCTAGAAAATCACGAATATTTGTATGCAGCGATCGCAAGTCATAATGTCCGATCGCAAGCCAGGGCGATCGCCATTGCCGAAACTCTCAATATACCACGCCGCCGCTTTGAAATGCAAGTATTGTACGGCATGGGCGACAAATTGGCTAAGCTTTTGGTCGATCGAGGTTATCGCGTCCGAGTCTATTGTCCCTACGGCGATTTACTCCCAGGAATGGCCTATTTAATCCGCCGATTGCTGGAAAATACCGCCAACAGTTCCTTCATTCGGCAAAGTTCCGAAGAAATGCCGATCGAACAATTATTAGCCGCACCAGTGGCCAATGGCAATGACCAGCTAGTTTACACCAAAGTATTTCCCAACGTCGCCGATACAGACTACGCCAATACTGAACTCCGCAAACAAGCCGAAACAGCCATCAAATCAGTGCGGGGAATCCTCGGACAAACCTATTTACCCTTAATTAACGGCGAATACCAAAACACTGAAGCAAGCGTCAATTCCCTCAATCCTTGTAACCCCAAAGAAGTAGTTGGGAAAATCGGATTGCTTTCAGAATCACAAGCCAAACAAGCCCTGCAAGCAGCCAAAGATGCCTCTCTCGGTTGGCGGAAAACCCCCGTCAGACAACGGGCTGGCGTGTTACGAAAAGCCGCAGAATTGATGGAACAAAGACGGCACGAACTGTCAGCTTGGATGGTATTTGAAGTCGGCAAACCAGTCAGAGAATGCGATGCCGAAGTTTCCGAAGCTATCGATTTTTGTCGCTACTACGCCGACGAAATGGAACGGTTGGAACAAGGGCAAAATTACGACATTGCTGGAGAAAACAACCGCTACAGCTATCAGCCACGCGGCATTTCTTTGATTATTTCGCCTTGGAATTTTCCCCTAGCAATTCCCGTGGGAATGACCGTTGCATCCCTAGTTGCTGGGAATTGTACTTTGCTCAAACCTGCGGAATTCTCATCAGTAATTGCCGCCAAAATTACTGAGATTTTGGTCGATGCAGGCATTCCCAAAGGCGTATTTCAATACGTGCCATGCAAAGGTTCAACTGTGGGCGCTTACATGGTGAAACATCCCGATGTCCACATGATTACTTTCACCGGTTCTCAAGAAGTTGGTTGCAAAATTTACGCCGATGCTGCGATTTTACAACCAGGACAAAAACACTTGAAACGAGTCATTGCCGAAATGGGCGGCAAGAATGGAATTATCGTCGATGAAAGTGCAGATTTAGACCAAGCTGTAGCGGGTGTTGTTTATTCGGCGTTTGGATATAGTGGGCAAAAATGTTCTGCTTGTTCGCGAGTAATTGTCGTCGAATCGGTGTATGATGTGTTTGTGGAAAGATTAGTAGAAGCCACGCGATCGCTCAATGTTGGTATCGCCGAAAATCCCGGCACTCAAGTCGGCCCCGTCATCGATATCACCGCCCAATCGCGCATCCGTGAATACATTGAAAAAGGTCGCGCCGAAGCGAAAATCGCCTTGGAAATGTCGGCACCGGAAATCGGCTATTTTGTCGGCCCCGTGATTGTCACGGAAGTCTCGCCAACAGCAACTCTCGCCCAAGAAGAAATTTTTGGCCCTGTTTTGTCGGTAATTCGGGCAAAGAATTTTAATGAGGCGATCGCGATCGCTAACGACACGAATTTTGCTTTAACTGGCGGATTATATTCTCGCACACCTTCCCATATCGATCGCGCCAAAGCCGATTTTGAAGTCGGAAACCTGTACATAAATCGCGGCACCACTGGCGCAGTGGTATCCCGCCAACCCTTCGGAGGATTCAAACTTTCGGGAGTTGGTTCCAAAGCCGGCGGCCCCGATTATTTGCTACAATTCCTGGAACCTCGCACGATTACTGAAAATATTCAGCGCCAAGGTTTTGCGCCGATTGAAGGAGTGGATTAGTCATTAGTCATTAGTCATTAGTTAGCAGTTAGCAGTTAGCAGTTAGCAGTTTTGACTAATGACTACAAAGCGGAATCATATTAACAGTCAACAGTGAACAGTCAACAGTGAACAGTCAACAGTGAACAGTCAACAGTCAACGGTCATCCGAAATTGGTTAACTTTCCCACTTATTCTTGTATTAGTAATCGGTATATTTTTTCGTTTCGCAAATCTCGATCGCAAATTTTACTGGATCGACGAAACCTATACCTCGCTGAGAGTTTCTGGCTACACCGAAGCTGAAATGCTGAAACAAATTTCATACCAGCAAATAATCTCACCCTCTGATTTACAAAAATACCAGCAGATAAACTCAGAACACGATTTGAGTTACACTCTACATTCTTTAGCAACAGAAGACCCCCAGCACCCGCCCATGTATTACATACTAGCGCGATATTGGGCGCAATGGTTCGGCAGTTCTGTGACTGCAATGAGAAGTTTAGCCGCCGTGATTAGCTTGCTAGTATTTCCCGCTGTTTATTGGCTAGCTTGGGAGTTATTTGAATCCTCTGCTGTGGCTTGGATGGCGATCGCACTTTTTGCCATTTCTCCCTACCACATCCTGTTCGCCCAAGAAGCCAGACAGTACAGTTTGTGGACTCTTGCTACTATTCTATCAACAGCCGCCTTACTGAGAGCAACGCGCGCTAACGAAGAAAATCAAAACCTAACTAGGCTGCTTTATCACTGGACAATATACGCACTCATGACAATAATAGGACTTTCCACCCACTTGTTATTTGTCTGCGTCGCCGCAGCCCATGCCATCTACATCACCATCATTGCCAACTGGCGCAACATTAAAACATTTATTGCCTACTATACAGCAACTTTAGTAGCATTTATCATCTCCATCCCTTATCTAGTAAATACTGTAGAAAACTTCAATCAAATTAGAAGCACAACAATATGGGCAGAACAAACAAATTTCTTAAGATTAGTTACCAGGTGGATTGGTTCAGTCACCATCGCCTTTTTTGATATCGGCATTGATGGTAGTGCTGATGGCGTACTATTAGTATTGCTAATTCCCGTCAGTCTAATTATCCTAGCTTTAGTTGGATACGCAATTTATTTTGTGTATCAGCAAACACCAAAACGAGTGTGGTTGTTGATATTGTTACTAATTGCAACAACTGCTTTGTTTTTAGCAATACCTGATATAATCCAAGGTGGAAGGCGATCGACAAATCCGCGATATTTAGTTCCTTGTTATGTTGGAATTCAGCTAGCAGTTGCTTACCTGTTGTCTGCCAAAGTTAGCAGCAATCTGGATGATTTCAAGCAGCATAAATTGTGGAAAACAGCTATAGTAGCACTGTTTACTTCTGGTATTATATCCGCTGGAGTTAGTTCCCAAGCCGATATGTGGTGGAACAAAGGCAGCGGTTGGTTGCGCGCCGAATTGGAAGTAGCGAAAATAGTCAATGAAGCCACTAATTCCCTGATGATTAGCGATGCCAATATTGCATATATCATGCCTTTAAGTCATCGCCTCGAACCAAAAGTCCAACTACTAATCACACCCCGCTGCTACACTTCTTGCTACCAAAATCAAGAGTTGGCACTTGCAAAGCCGACTATTCCTAAAATTCCCAACGGTTTCAGTGAAGTGTTTTTATACAGACCTTCTTCAGTATTGCGATCGGGAATCGAGCAACAAAATTATCAAATAGACCCCATTATTGGTACTGTCAAACTCAATCTCTGGAAACTTACCAAAAAATAGATTTCAGATCAAGGTACTTTTAGCGGTAAAATAGAAACAAGAATCAAAAAATAAGATAAAAAATCTCAAATGACACTCACTGAAACCTCCAATATTCGCAAACTGCTGTGCGATCCAGACTTGGGGTTAATCCCCCACCTAGAAAAGTGCCTCAAAGACTTGCACTCATCTGCGATCGCCACTGGAGAAAAATTCAAGCTAGAAGCTTACGATATAGAACTCAGCAACTGCCATACCCACAAGCTTCCCAACGACCAAAAACCCCTTGTCACGCAGTTAGTTTTGATGAAATTTCCGCTGACTGGGAAAGTCCAAGACAAGATGGAATTGTTTTTGCTAGTTGCTGAGTTGCAGAACCAAATCGATATCAAAATTATCGACTGGAGTGCCTTAGAACGCCGACAATACGACATCCACGGCATTCCATTAAAGCAACCGATCACCAAAGTAGATGGGGAGATGAATTACAACTTAGTATTCGACAAACCCAACTATTGCTGCGTCACCTTATGCCGCCAATTTGAATTAACTTACGCGGCAAATTTTTAATTTGACTGCTGGGGTGGGTTTTACAAACAATATTTGAGGTTCACAAACAATCTATTAAAATTAGATCAATTGTGGTTGCACTCAGATATGATAGAGGACACTCAGATATGATAGAGGACACGGCAATGCCCATTGGTGTCAACTTAAGCCTGAAAGCCCTGAGAAATCTGGTTTTTACCTGAGTCTAGANTTCTTAAGGGGGGTTAGGGGGGATCTGGCCTTAATCGTCAAACAGTAGTCTCTGACTGGGTTTGAGCTTAAGTTGACACCTATGGGCAATGCCGTGTCCCTACTAAAATAGAAGTACCTACACAACTTAAATTTGATACATTGTTCAGGTTGCCCGCAACCAATCTACTAAATTAAAAATTTATGACTACTCATCCTACCAACCGCGCCACTACCCTCAAAGCTGCTTATCAACTTTGTAATGTCGAACCCTTAGAAGGCGAGGATCTCGATCGCTATTATGTTAACTTATCAGGCGTTCGCAAAACAACAGCGATCGCAAGTGTGAATACCCGTTTAGATTTTCAAGAAGCCGGAAAGTATACCACAATCCTGTTTACAGGACATCGAGGCTGTGGCAAAAGTACCGAATTGAAGCGAATTCAAAAGGAGTGGGAAAAAGATTATCACGTCATTTATCTGGAGGTCAACGAAGAGACAGATATTAATGATGTCGGTTATACAGATTTTTATTTGATCACCATTAAGCAAGTTGAGTTTGAAATGCGTCGGCTGGGGCTGAAATTAGATCCTCGGCTGATGGAGAATTTTGAGGCTTGGTTTAAGGATGTCACCCAAGAAACAGAACGAACTGTTGAAAGTTCTGTAAGTGTCGAAGGAGAAGCAACTTTGGGGCCAGAAGCTCCATTTTTAGCAAAGTTGTTAGTAAAGTTACTGGCACAAATCAAAGGTTCTGATAAGCAGAAGAAAACAATTCGCCAAACTTTAGAAAAAGATATTTCTCGATTAAAAGCAGATATCAATTTACTGTTAAATGATGCTGTCAAAAAATTGCGGAAGAAGTTTCCTAAGTATAAAGGATTTCTGATTATATTTGACAATTTAGACCGCGTTCCTCCAGAGGTAGCGAATCATTTATTTTTTGATTATGCGGCTCAACTTCAACAACTAGATTGTACTATCGTTTACACAGTACCCCTTTCAGTTCTTTCTTCTACTAAAAACCTCAATAATAATTTTGGCAATCCTCACATTGTCCCGATGGTCAATATCTATGAGTTTAATCGAGATGATTGTGACTTGAATTACAACCAAACAGGCTTAGATACTATTGCTAGTTTAATCGAGCGCCGGGTTGAAATTGACAAAATCTTTGAGTCTCGCGAACAATTGCTGGAATTGGCAAAAGCCAGCGGGGGTCACGTTCGCCAACTCATGCAGATGATGCAGACGGCTTGTTTAACTGCCAGCACTAACGAGCATGATAAAATAAATGCTGAAGATGTTATTTATGCAATTAAACAAGAGCAATTTAATTTTGAGCGGTTTATTCCGCAAAGTCACTACCCAGTTTTAGCTGAAGTTTGTTTGACGAAAAATATTACTAAAGATGATGTCGGTCAATTAATGTTATTCAATACTTCGGTTTTGGAATACAACGGCAAAAATCGATGGAACTATCCGAATCCGGTAGTCAAGCAAAGTGAAGAATTCAAAAAAGCTCTTCGAGATGCGAGAGAATCTAATGTCAACCCAGAATAATAGAGATTTAGAAATTAGGCGATTTATATCGCGAAATCCGCAGGTATTTACTCAACTGTTGACGTTTGTTGATTTTTCGGATAAGTTTACAATTGGGTTTGTAGAAGTTAATTTTAATACGGAAGCTGATTTTCTAATTGAGGGATTGCAAAATCATCCGATTTCTCAAGAAACTCAATTTGAAGTTTTGAATTTTGATGAGAATTTGCGTTTCCTCCGAGATGAAATTATCAAAATTTTACCTACTATTAAGCGAGAACCCAATAAAAAATTAGTTTTAATTGTGCGGGGATTGGAAAAGTCGATCGGCAAGTTTGGCGAATATCCTCCGGTATTACAAGACCTTAATTGGGTGCGAGATGCTTATAAAAAAAGCGTTCCCCATCCGATGCTGTTTGTTTTGCCAGACTATGCGATTACTCGTTTGGCGAAGTTTGCAGCGGATTTTTGGGCGTGGAGATCGGGAGTATTTCTGTTTAAAACTACTCAAGCTACTAGAGATGATGCTGTTGCTAGGACTCTTGATTCGCAAAGGAGCTTTAGGACATTAGAAACACCTGAAAAGCAAGAGCGAATTGAACTTTTAGAGTCTTTATTGATGGACTACAATCCGAGTCATTCGGGAACGGAAAAAAATCCTAGTGCTTGCAGCAATATTTTACATCAATTAGGAGTTGCTTATCTCAGTCAAGGAAATCCGATTAAAGCGAGGGAGTATTTAGAAAAAGCTTTGGAGTTGACAAAGGAAAGTGGAAATATATCGCTGCAAGCAGAAGTTTACAATGAATTGGGTAAAGCTTACGAGCAAGAGCGACAATTTTTGGCAGCAATGAGTGCCTATCAAGCATCGCTGGAAATTAGCCGCACGCTGGGAAACCGTAGCGGGGAAGCTAATACTTTGTATTATCTGGGGAATGTTTGTCAGGATTTGCGAGATTGGGAAAAAGCAAAAAAATATTATCAGCAATGTTTAAAAATTCAACAAGCAATAGGAGATATCTACTCTCAAGCAAGCACCTATCAACAGTTAGGATGGGTGGCAAAAGAAATGTGGAATCTGACGGAAGCTGAGCGTTATTATCAACAAGCTTTGGAAATTTTCAGCGAATATGGCGATCGCTCTGGGATGGCATATTCTTGGAAAAAGTTGGGAGAGATAGAGCGAGATTGTGGCAATTGGGATGAAGCTGAGAGATTGTACCGACAATCTTTGGAAGTTGAGGCAGAATTAGGCGATCGTTCTGGCATGGGATATTCTTGGGGAGTGTTGGGAGAGATAGAGCAAAATCGTGGCAATTGGAATGAAGCAGAACAACTGTATCAGCAATCTTTGGAAGTGCTTACAGAACTAGGCGATCGCTTATGGATGGCATCTATTTGGGGATTATTGGGAAATATCGAGCAAAATCGCGGCAATTGGGATGAAGCAGAGAGATTGTATCGACAATCTTTGGAAGTTCAGACAGAATTGGGCGATCGCTCTGGTATGGCAACAAGTTGGGGACAATGGGGAGATATCGAGCGAAATCGCGGCAATTGGGATGAAGCAGAGAGATTGTACCGCCAATCTTTGGAATTAAGGACAGAATTGGGCGATCGTTCTGGTATGGCAACAAGTTGGGGAACATTGGGAGATATCGAGCGAAATCGCGGCAATTGGGATGAAGCAGAGAGATTGTATCAAGAATCTTTGGAATTAAGGACAGAATTGGGCGATCGCTCAGGTATGGCAAATAGTTGGGGAACATTGGGAGATATCGAGCGAAATCGCGGCAATTGGGATGAAGCAGAGAGATTGTATCAAGAATCTTTGGAATTAAGGACAGAATTGGGCGATCGCTCAGGTATGGCAAATAGTTGGGGACTATTGGGAGATATCGAGCGAAATCGCGGCAATTGGGATGAAGCTGAGAGATTGTATCGACAATCTTTGGAAGTTATGACAGAATTGGGCGATCGCTCTGGTATGGCATCTACTTATGGTTGTATGGGAGAGAATGAACTGCTGCGAGGAAATTTAGATGCAGCCGAACAGCTTTCAAACCAAGCATTAATGATGGCAAAGGAACTAGGTATGACAAAGCTAATGGCAGAAGTTCACTACGATTTAGCAAGACTTGAACGCCAGCGTAACAACCTAGAACTTGCCCAACAACATTACAATACAGCCCATCAAATCTTTCAACAATTGGGAGCCGCGCAATACTTAGAAAAAATCGAGCGAGAGTGGGAATCCGATTAATTTTACTCAAAAAATGCCCCAGGGGATAGGTGAAAAAACTCAGCCAATTTCTGAATTTGACTCACCGTCAGTTCCCTGTTACCATTCAAAACCTCAGCCACCAGAGACTCAGTAGAAAAAATATCAACCAAGTCTTTTTCTGAAAGCTCAGCTTCAACCATCAAAGCCTTAAGCAATTTAATCCCCTTCAGCACAGGCATTGGCTCATGTTTTTGTTCATAATCATAGACAAGAATACCCAGCACATTTAAGTAATCTCGGTCATCTTGTGTCAGTTTTCGGCGATCCAAAATAGAATTAATCCGATTTTGGGTAGCAATTAACTCAGCTTCACAACTAATCGGGCGCGGGGGAAAAGCTACGATTAACTCAATGTAATCCCTACTAGGAGTTTTCAAACCAATCGTCATTTTTCCAATTCTCCTTATCGTATTCTGAGTGAATTAACACACTGCGTACAAATACTTTTTGGTATTCATAATCTATAAAACAGATTAGTCTATAATTATTGCCACCAATATTAAAGACTGTAAAATTACCTACTAAGTCAGCGGAGGGAAAGACTTGACGTACCTCAACAAAGTTTTGCCACTCAGCCTGAGAAGTACGCTGATACCATATTAATAGACTTGGTTCAGCATTGGGGTGTTTTTCCCAAAATTCTCTCAGTGGTTTTCGGCTGATGACACGCATTAGATAATTATTTTATTCTTTGCTTGATAAGTATCATCGCTTTTAAGGTGCGTCAGCTTGGAGATTTTCGATTATTGATACAATTGTCTAAGCTGACACACCCTACGATTACTCGCTGATCCACCACCAATCAACCAAAATTCAACGGATCGACATCAATAGTTAAACTAACAGAACGCGGCGTGCGTGAAGCGAAGCTATCCCGAAGGGAATCGCGCAATCCGATCAAATCCGACAAATCCACCGACTCATCCATCGGTAACTTCAGCAAAATCTGCCACCGATAGCGATTTGCCACCCGCATAATCGCCGCAGGTGCCGGCCCCAACAACTCACATCCCGGTATAGACAATCGCTCAATATACTCATGACAAACAGATGCCAATTGTACCGCACACACCGCAACTTCCGCCGCATCCAAACTACTTAATCGCAACAAAATTAACCGCCCAGAAGGAGGATAATTCAACGCTGCTCTTTCTGCTAATTCTGTTTCCACAAAACTTGTATATTCGTGTTGCCTAACTGCTTGAATTACCCGATGTTCGGGAGTGTAAGTTTGCATGATTACCCGTCCCGGATCATCCCCTCTACCCGCACGCCCCGCCACTTGAGTTAGTGTTTGAAAAGCTCGTTCACTAGCCCGATAATCGGATAAATTTAGCAACCCGTCAGCAGACACAACTCCCACCAATGTGACTCCAGCTAAATCTAACCCTTTAGTCAGCATTTGTGTACCCAACAAAATGTCAGCTTCCCCATCCGCAAATTGCGTTAACAATCGGCGGTGGTCGCCCTTATTTCTAGTAGTATCGCTGTCAAATCGAATTGCCCGCAATTGGGGAAACAATCTGGTTAATTCCTGTTCGACTCGCTGAGTGCCACTACCAAAGTTTTTGAAGTAAGGAGAACTGCATTCTGGACAGTTTTGAGGGTGTCTTTCTGTGTGGTTACAGTAGTGACAACGCAAAATTTCTGCTGTCCCTTCGCCGACGTGGTGATAAGAAAGCGAAACATCACAATTCGGGCATTCCATCACATAGCCGCAACTCCGACAAGACACAAAGGTACTGTGTCCTCTTCTGTGAATAAATAGAATACCTTGCTGTTGTCTTGCTTGCAATTGTTCGAGAGCATTTTGCAGGGAAACACTAAAAATTGAACGGTTTCCTTGCCGCAATTCTTGGCGCATATCGACTATTTGAATCGGCGGCATCGGGCGCGAATAAATGCGTTCTGGTAATGACAAGTAATGGATAGTTGGTAAGGAGTAATTATTGATTTTTGTTTCTACAAAAGTCTCTAAAGCTGGGGTAGCCGAACCTAAAATTAGGGGACAATTTTCTAATTCAGCGCGCCATTTGGCTACGGTGCGGGCGTGGTAGCAGGGGGCTCGATCGTCTTGTTTGAAGCTGCTATCGTGTTCTTCATCGAGGATAATTAAGCCGAGGTGAGGTAAAGGTGCAAAAATGGCCGATCGCGTGCCGATAACAATTTGCGGCGTTCCAGTCAGCATCTGTCGCCATGTATCGTAACGTTCGCCGTCGGATAGGGCGCTGTGATATACGCAGATTTGCTCGCCAAAACGGGCGCGGAATCTGTCGGTAAGTTGCGGTGTCAGGCCGATTTCGGGGACGAGGACGATCGCGGATTTGCCACTTGCTAAGATGGGTGCGATCGCCTGTAAGTACACTTCGGTTTTGCCAGAACCTGTAACGCCATGTAGCAGCACTTGACGAAATCCCGAAAAAGTGTTAATAAACGCTAAAGCTTGCGCCTGAAAATGAGTTAAAGTTTTGGGTGCATCGGGAATTTGGGCAATTCCGCGATCGCCCCTGAGCACTTCTCTTTGGTCAATTACAACGCTACCTTTTTGTTCCAAAGCCTTAACAAGGTAGGAACTCGTACTGCAAATTTTCAGTAGATCGTTGAGCCACATTTCACCACCTGCGCGTCGTAAAACTTCCAAGACTTCTTGTTGACGCTGGGTTAAATCTGTGACAAAAGGACTAACAATTAATGTGACGGCCGGCTTCAGTTGTGGTTTGGGAGGATGGGGAGGTTCTAAATAACTTTCTACCCAACCTCGTGTTAATAAATCTCGCAATCCCCTATAAGCACCAGCACCCTTAACTTGCCGCTGGAGGTATTTCCAAGTATAATCGCCATTTTTTTGAGCTTGCAATAATTGTAAAATTTGACTAGCTGCGGGATTGAGAAATACTTCGGCATTTGGAGAAATAGCATCCTTAACTAACCGAATGCGACGCACGGAATGGCTTAACAAACCCGGTGGTAACGAGGCTCTAATTACTTGAATTAAAGGAGTACAATAATAGCTAGAAGTGCGATCGAGCAATTCCCAGTAAGTAGGATCAAAAAATCCACTGCTGACGATATCTTCAACATCTTTAACCTTGGCGGGATCTAAGTCTGGCGGTAGTTGGGAAATGAAACGAATTGCGATCGCCCCCACCTGCTGACTGCCAAATGGTACACTGAGAATATCTCCTGGTTGCACCGTCAGTTCCGGTGGCAAGCGATAGGTAAATAGCTTATTTTGCTCCCCAGGGGAGTCCCCCGCACCCCTCAAAGGAGAGTCAACCAACACTTCGATCCACTGTGCCCGCACCGTGGGGCGACTCGGAGGTCGATCGCTACCGTAAGATGCCCCAGGCTCAGCAGCGGAGGGCGTTGATAAAGCAAAAGTGACAGTAGACATAGTGTTAGTTGACAGTTGACAGTTGACAGTTGACAGTTGACAGTTGACAGTATTTTCATTACCCATTACCCATTACCCAAATATATTAGCTGGTTCGGGCGATCGGAATCTCGATCACCAATTCAGTCCCTTCTCCAACTGCGGATATGCACTGCAACTTCCCACCGTGTTTATCCACAACAATCTGATAACTAATTGACAATCCCAATCCAGTACCAGTACCTACTGGTTTGGTTGTAAAGAAAGGGTCAAAAATTCTTGGCTTTACTGCGTCATCTATGCCCGGTCCATTATCCTTAATACTGATTTTAACCCAATCGGGTTCTTGAATAGATGTAGTAATTATAATCTGACTAGAAGAGTTAGTTTGCTGTTTGCTTGAATTCTGTTTTTTTGTAATATGCAAAGCATATATGGCATTACTCAAAATATTCATAAATACTTGATTTAGCTGTCCTGCATAACATTCAACTGGTGGCAAGCATCCATAATTTTTAATAATTTTAATTCCTTCTAAATAGGGTTTAGCTTTGATATTACTCTGTAAAATTAAGAGGGTAGTGTCAATTCCCTCGTGAATATTTACAAATTTTACGTCAGATTCATCCAAATGAGCAAATTTTCGCAAACTCAGTACAATTTCACGAATGCGGTCAGTTCCCACTTTCATTGAAGATAAGATTTTTGGCAAATCTTTCTTGATAAAATCTAGCTCACAATCCTCTATTAACTCAGCAATTTTAAGGTGGGGATTAGGGTATTCCTGCTGGTACAAATCAGTAAGCGTTAATAAATCTTGACTGTATTTATTAACGTAGTCGATATTGCCGTGAATGAAATTGACTGGATTATTAATCTCGTGAGCCACACCAGCAATCATTTGAGCCAGGGAAGACATTTTCTCTGTTTGAATTAGTTGTAGAGCTTGTTCTAGTTGTTTAGCTTGAGCCGTGGCAGTGGCAGCAAGTTCATCTTTAAGTTGCAAAGTTTGATGAAGTTCTGCTTCAGCGCGCTTGCGCTTGGTGCTGTCAATAATTACTCCATCAAGCCATAGAATATCGCCGTTTTCATTGAATATGCCTTGACCTTTGTCTGACACCCACCTCACACTTTTATCCGGTCTAATAATCCGGTACTCGATCGTATAATTTCGTTTTTTAACCATGCTTTTTTTGATAGTTTTTTCTACCATTGCTGCATCTTTAGGATGAATGATGCTCTGAAAAACCCCAACGGGAGTGTTAATAAAATTCGCGGCGGGATAGCCAGAAATTTCGGCGATCCCATCGCTGATGAACTGGATTTTCCAGTCGGAATCGAATACCAATCGATAAACAGCACCTGGAATATTAGAAACCAAAGTTCTGAAACGTTTCTCGCTCTCCTGTAGCGCCTCCGTATGAGACTGAATGCGTTCGGCCATTTCGTTAAAAGCGGCTGCAATCTGAGCAAGTTCGTCAGAGCCTCCGAGTTGGGCGCGATCGTCCAATTTTCCTTTGCTGAAGTTGTTACTTACTGCTACCAACCTCGCAGCCCGCCCCGTCAAGGTTTTATGAAAAAATAACCAAACAATTACGCAAAATAAAGCTAAGCCAATGCTGGTTTCAGTCGATCGGTACAAAGCATCTGCATAAGCTTGCTGCTTGATCAACAAAATATCATATTCTATCAAAAGAATGCCGACTCTAGAAGGGCGAACTTCTCCCGGCTTAGCCCCCAACAAAACCGGATAAATTGCCCAGGTACTCTCTCTATTTTCAGCAAGCTTGACTTCTCCTGACATGATTTCCCGAATTTGGGAAAATTCGGCTAGCAAGTAGTGAGGTAATGAAATGTTGCTGACGGGTTGATTCCGCAATTCGTAACGGGTGGCAAAAATTATTGTGTCATTTTCATTACAAAGTAAGGCTAAGCGGATATTGCGATCGCTCCCCAACTTGCTAATGGCGATTTCCACTTCCTCAACATCTCCTCTGCGGTACAAATATTCCAACATTCCTGAGCTTTGATTTGCGGAAAACTTCAAATTGCTAATTCCCTGTTCTTCTTGTCTGCGGTAAGACTGCTCTACTTCCCGTTGAAAAGAAAATAAACCCAGCAAACTACCGAAAATCATCAGAATGACAGGAATTGAAAAACGTAGAGGAAAAGGAAATAGTTTCATAGTTAGGAATTATATAGCTTTTCTCAAAAAGATGAGGTACGCCAGATTCTATGAGGAACAAGGTTTTAAAGCTTTGATATAGCAATCCTAAATCATTTGTGAATTTCTTACTCCCGGACCTTAATAAGGGGAGGGTTGGGGTGGGGTAAAAAACTTTACGACTCCTGCAAGGATTGCTATATATACCTCATCTACCTGAGAATCGCTATAGCTCTTCTGTGTTCAATGAGGTACGCTTGGGGATTGAGCATAGGGCATAGGGCATCGATCGGCTTGTACCTCACTTTTTTGAGAGTCGCTATAGATAAAATTTAAGTTCCTATATCCTGCTTGCTACTTGCAAAAAAACGGAAATTCTCAATCTAAAACCACCTTTATTCATTGTCAATCCGCTAATTTTCTAGTTCACAGCTTCACATTTCTGACAAGCCGATCGTCCAATAAAGGAGCGGTATCTACAGCTTTTGGCAGTAATTTATTGTCTAACATCACTTGAGACAGTCGCTTTACGCCATTCAGCAATGAGGGGTCTGTTTTTGCTAATAATTTTTGGTTTTCTGGCAGGTCTGGACTGCGAAGCCCTTTTAAAGATTCTAAGAATTGCTCTGGAGTAACTCCTGTACGAGGTGCAATCTTAATTGCAGCATCTTGGGGATTTTTTGTCAAGTAATCCAGGGCGCGAAACCGACCGTCAACTAGAGCTTGCAAAGCCTTGGGCTGCTTCTCAATAACTTCATTGCGTACTATCAGAACATCCACAATTTCACCAGGAATTTGCGAGCTTTCAAATAGTAGTTTTGCACCTGCTGCTAGCAGTTTTGTTCTAGCCGAACCAAAGGTAACAACAGCATCTACAGTTCCCTGTTTAAAGGCTCGTTCATGTTCGGATACTCCTAAAGAGACAATTTTGATATCTTGAGGAGACATCCCTTTTTGTTCTAAAGCACGAGTAATTATGAATGCTCCTAGAGCACTAGATTCGACGCCTACTGGTCTGTTTTTTAAGCCTTGGACATTTTGAATTTCTGGTTTTCCTAGAATCACATCTCCCCCGTTAGAGAAATCCATCACAACTACAATTCTTACGTCAGGATTAGTGGCTGCCAATACCAAAGCTTGATCGATTGATATGCCGGCTGCTTCAATTTCTCCATTTCGATATGCTCGCACCTCTTCTGTACCTGAAGGATAATCTACTAATCGAATGGGGGTATTATTATAGTAGCCTAAACTGCGAGCCAAGTACAGAGTTTCATAGCCCGGCCACACATTGGCACCGACTCGCAAAGGGGGTTCTGCTTTGGTGCAACTAGCTAATATGGCCGTACAGAGGGTAACTGCCACCATGCCAAGGGTCAAGCTTTTTTTGAGTTTACGGCCCAATTTTATCCCAAAATTGAGGTCAAACATCAGAGGATTTCTCAACATATATTTAGGTAGGCTCCTAGTGATTTATGAGTAAATTATATATGTATATAGCGTCGATCAAATAGATTAAGTAGGTTGGGTTTAGCGTCAGCGTTACCCAACTCTTGATTTAAGATAGGGTGTTGGGCGAGAGTGAAACGGAGGGTTCGTGACCGAAAGTAATTTGGCCTGGGCCCCTGGATTCATCCGTGGGATCGATTATAAAATCATATTTCTCAGGAAATTATACCCTTACCAAAAGTAATGTAACTAATAAATTTAACCTGTTTGTGTCGATCGCACTTACACACCAACACCATTCTGTGCTATGAATTACTACTTAAGCAATTTACATTGGGAGAGTATTGGATGTCAGGTAGCGAAGTTCGTGCAGATTTTTGGATGAGCGAGTACATTACCCCTTGGGATATCTACGTTCACGGCATCACACGGGTGCTTGCTTACAAGAAAACAGCGTTTCAAGAAATGTACGTGGTTGAAACCGGTATCTACGGCAAAGGCTTAGTTTTGGATGGCAAATGGCAATCTTGTACAGGCGACGAGTTTCTGTACCACGAACCCCTGGTGCACCCAGCCATGACTTTGCACGGTTCACCCAAAAAAGTCCTCGTTCTCGGTGGCGGTGAAGGCGCGACAATTAGAGAAGTGCTGCGCTGGAACAGTGTTGAAAAAGTAGTGATGGTCGATATCGACGGTGAAGTAGTAGATGCTTGCCGCGAACACCTTCCAGAAATGCACCAAAATGCCTTTGATGACCCTCGTTGCGAAGTCGTAATCGGCGATGCTTTAGACTATTTAGATAACAGTGACAGCGATTGGGATATTGTCATTTCTGACTTGTCCGATCCCATTGAAGAAGGCCCTTCTTTCCAGTTGTTTACAAAAGAATACTTCGAGAAAGTTCGCCGCGTCCTGTCACCTACGGGATATTTTGTAGTACAAGCAGGCCCTGTTTCTCCAGCAGAAATGAAAATGCACGCCCGCATTGTGAATACGCTGAAATCAGTTTTCCCCAAGGTTCAATCTTGCACCAGCTTTATTTCTACCTACGGAGCTCCTTGGGGTTTTGCTGTAGCTTCAACTCAGGAAATCAACACCCGTCCCGAACCAGAAGTTACGGACAAATTACTCGCTGAACAAACCATCGGTGGGTTCCGAATGTTCGACGGAATTACGCTGTTGGGATTGATGCAGGTTGCCGGCCACTTGCGAAAAGTAATCGCCACTGAAACCGAAGTTTACACTATGGCGGCACCGCCTAAATTTTTCGGGAAAGGTTCGGTCGGTCAGTGAAGCTAATCGGTCGGTCAGTGAAGCTAAATTGTATTGTTTGACTGTTGACTGTTGACTGTTAACTGTTAACTGTTAACTGTTAATGACTAATTTTTGTAGGGTGCGTCGCTGTGAAATTTTCGAGTTTATTTGGAGATTGTTGATAGCGACGCACCCTACGAGATCTACTGATTTTTGGATTAACCTGGTTCTCACCTGTTTTTTCTGGTTTCCGGGTATGATCCACGCCATTTGGGTGATTGCTAAGCACGATCGAGGTTAAGCTGCTGTAGGGGCGGGTTCACCAACAATAATTGCCAAAAACCGACAATCTCGAAAACCCGCCCAACCCAACAAACAATCGAAATGTACATTTGGAAATTTAATGCAAATTTCAGGTTGATATGGGTTATTTTATGGGTGGGGGCGGGTTTTTATAGATTGTTGATCGTCGTTATATATGGTTGGTGGAACCCGCCCCTACGATACAAATCAAATTATTTCCTATTTATTTATAAAATACCGGAATAATGCAGATTGAGATTTACAGTTGGGTGGGGGCGGGTTTTTATAGATTGTTGATCGTCGTTATATATGGTTGGTGGAACCCGCCCCTACGATACAAATCAAATTATTTCCTATTTATTTATAAAATACCGGAATAATGCAGATTGAGATTTACAGTTGGGTGGGGGCGGGTTTTTATAGATTGTTGATCGTCGTTATATATGGTTGGTGGAACCCGCCCCTACGAGGTTTTATTTATGATTGCAAATCAAGTTCTTCACAAACCAATTCAGCGATTTTATTCGCCGCCCCAGATTCTCCCCGAACTGCACGCAAACGATCGCACATTTGTGCTAATTTTTCAGGATGGCTCAAATAGTCGATCGCCAATTTAGCCACCACTTCCGGTTCCAATTTCCCAACCAACTCCGGTACAATCTCTGCTTGCGCCCAAATATTCGGCCAAGCATAAAGTTTTCGCTTCCCCACTCGCCAGATTAGCCAATTGATTACTATAGCAAAAACAGAACCAACAAACGGTAAATTTGCCAGCAATCCCGGCAAACCATCCCAAGCTTTCATCGCATCCAATTGCTGCGTCGGTAGCAACACAATCATCGGTACAGCTAAAGCACCCAATTCCGCAGTATTCGCTCCCACAGTAGTCAAACACAGACTACATTCTGATAACAAATCATAGGCTGGTGTCTCAGTCCAAAGTTCTATTTGTAAGCCATTTGCTGTTTGCAAAAATGGTGATTCTGTGACATGAAGTTCGGCGGCTGAATTGGCAAATAAATGTAGACAAGGATTTTGTTCGGGGTCGGCAAAACGTGCTAAAGTTTGTAGATCTATCGTAGGTGCAACGGGAATCACAAAGCGAGTTTCTGGGCGGATGCGATGGATGGATTGGGCGATCGACAAACATAACGGCACGCCCAAAGCTAATTTCGCAGCCTTGGAACCGGGTAACAATCCAATTACTTCCATTTCCCGTAGGGGCGGTGCCCCCGTGCCCGCCCTGTCCAATTTATCCGTGCCCGCCCTGTCCAATTTATCCGTGCC